>JARRNW010000005.1:0-34659 GCA_037384565.1 Candidatus Thiodiazotropha sp. | reverse complement strand
TCTCGCACCACCTCATCGTCGATGCAAAGCACCGCCTGACCATAGAAAGGCAGGTGATGGAGAAACTCCAGGAAGGTCCCGCGCAACCGATTGAAATCACCGCCGTAGGTGGTCATATGATCAGAGTCGATGTTGGTGACCACCGCCAGCATCGGCTGAAGATAGAGAAATGAGGCATCGCTTTCGTCGGCCTCGGCCACCAGGTATTCCCCATCCCCAAGCCGGGCATTGGCACCGGCACTGTTGAGGCGGCCGCCGATGACAAAGGTCGGATCGAGTCCGGCTTCGGCCAGGACACTGGTAACCAAACTGGTGGTGGTGGTTTTACCGTGAGTGCCCGCCACCGCGATGCCGAAACGAAAGCGCATGATCTCGGCCAGCATCTCGGCCCGGGGCACCACCGGAATACGCAACTGGTGAGCCGCCACGACTTCCGGGTTGTCCTGCTTCACGGCACTCGAGATAACCACCGCATCAACCTCCGTCACATGATCGGCGCTGTGTCCCAGGTGAACTGTCGCCCCCTGTTCCACCAAACGCCGGGTTACCGCGCTCTCCCGTTGGTCGGAACCAGAAACCCGGTATCCCAGATTGATCATCACCTCGGCGATACCGCTCATCCCCGAACCGCCGATTCCGACGAAATGGATGTTGCGCATGCGTCCCATGACATTGGGTGTGTGGCGGCGTGTCAGGACTTCACTCATGATGCAATCAACTCCAGGCAATAACGACCCATCTGCTCCGCCGCTTCCGGCCGGGCCAGCTTGCGTGCGGCCCGAGCCATCTCCAGCAAGGTGCTCCGGTCTACGGAGAGTTCCGCGATCTGGGCGGCCAGGTCACGGGGATTCAGACTGGTCTGATCCACCAATTGGGCCGCTCCGGCGTTCACCAGAATTTGAGCATTGTGGGTTTGATGGTCATCCACGGCATAGGGGTAGGGGATCAGGATGGCACCCAGCCCGGCCACAGACAGTTCGGAAACGGTCAAGGCTCCGGCCCGGCAGATCACCAGATCGGCCCAACCATAGGCCTCCGCCATATCCCGTTCGAAGGGCTTCACCTCAGCCACGACTCCTGCAGTTTGGTAACTGGCGAGGGTCTCCTCATAGAGTTTTTCTCCTGCCTGGTGACGCACCCTGGGGCGCCGCTCTTGGGGCAGCCGCGCCAGGGCCTCGGGCAGGGTCTGGTTCAGCGCCTGGGCACCCAGGGAGCCACCCAGCACCAACAGGTGAATGGGGCCCTTCCGCCCGGCAAAACGCTCCTCGGGAGTCGGCAGCGCCACAATCTCATGACGCACCGGATTGCCGATGGTTTCGGCCTGGGCCTCGGCACCGAAGCTTCCGGGGAATGCCTCGAACACCTTACTGGCGAGCCGCGCCAGCCAACGGTTGGTCAGACCGGGTATCGCATTCTGTTCCTGAATCACCAGTGGAATACCCATCAGGCGAGCAGCCACGCCCCCCGGACCTGTGACAAATCCACCCATGCCCAGAACCAGGTCGGGACGAATCTGACGCAGTACCCGATAGGCCTGCCAACAGGAACGCATCACGACCCAGGGGGCCATCAGACGGCGTTTCAGACCGGTGCCCCTGATACCTTTGATATTCAGGGTATGAACCCGGTAGCCATATTCCGGGATATGTCGGGTCTCCATGCCGCCGCAACTGCCCAACCAGGAGATCAGGCAACCCTGAGATTCCAACCACTGCGCCACCGCGAGTGCAGGAAACAGATGCCCCCCCGTGCCTCCGGCCATGACCATCACATGAGGTTCCATGAGCGCCTCCCATGACTCTTCCGTACCGTCTTGCGGCGGGTCTCATAGTCAATGCGCAACAGCAGCGCGACGATCAGGCAGGCGACGATGATGCTGTTGCCGCCGTAGCTCATGAAGGGCAGCGTCAGTCCCTTGGTCGGTAGCATCCCCACATTCACGCCAATGTTGATGAAGGCCTGCATGCCAATCCACAGGCCCAACCCGTAAGCGGTGTAGCTTGAAAAGCGCTCACCCACGGCCTGGGCCCGAGTGCCGATATGGAAAGCGCGCCAGGTAAAAAAGGCGAACAGCAGAATCACCCCCAGGGTGCCGATCAGGCCGAACTCCTCACCGACCACCGCCATGATGAAATCGGTGTGCGCCTCAGGCAGGTAGAACTGCTTCTGAATCCCGTTGCCCAAACCTACTCCGGATACTTCACCCCGGCCGAAGGCGATCAGCGCCTGAGAGAGTTGAAAATCGGTATCGAAGGGATCGTCCCAGGGATTCAGATAGGTGGTCATGCGCTGCCAGCGGTAGGGGCTGAAAAAGATCAGCGCGAAACCGGAAACCACGGAGAGCACGATCAGCATACTGAACTGGTAGAGCACCACCCCACCGAGAAACAGCATCCCCAGGGCGGTGGCGAACAGCACCACGGTGGTCCCAAAATCGGGCTGAACCAGAATCATCGAACTGGTCAGGATCAGCAGCAGCATGGGTTTGGCAAAGCCCCAGAAGGAACGGGCTACCTCATCCTGGCGACGTACCAGATAGCCGGCGATATACAGCACCATGAAGAGCTTCATGAACTCAGAGCTTTGCAGGTTGAAGACTCCCAGGGGGATCCAGCGAGTAGCACCATTGACGGTCTTACCAACCCCGGGCACCAACAGCAGCAATAGCAATAGGATACCGAGAAACACCAGTTTCGGACCCGCCTTCTGCCACTGTTCCATCGGCACCCTGAAAACCAGAAACCCACCACTGAGACCCAGAAACATGGCAAACAGGTGACGGTTGACATAAAAGAACGGTGACCCGGCCAACCGGTCTCCCACCGTCATGGATGAGGAGGCCACCATGACCAGACCGAA
Source organism: Candidatus Thiodiazotropha sp. (assembly GCA_037384565.1). Lineage (GTDB taxonomy): Bacteria > Pseudomonadota > Gammaproteobacteria > Chromatiales > Chromatiaceae > Thiodiazotropha. The sequence goes on along the minus strand of JARRNW010000005.1, from coordinate 31,800 downwards.
ACCGAGCAAGCATGCTGAGGCACCGAGCAGCCACAGGTCGAGCGCCGGTTCCGGGGATCGCTGGCTGCGGGCATCCATGGCCTGGGGACGCATCTCACTCATGATCGAGATCCTCCACCGCACGCGCAAAGGCCTCGCCCCGGTCCTCGAAGTTCCGGAACATGTCGAAACTGGCGCAGGCTGGTGAGAGCAGCACCCGGTCTCCCGCGCGTGCCTCTTGTCGCGCCTTTGCCACGGCATCGACCATGCTCTCGGCCGATACCAGTTTGACCTGCCCCTCGAGGGCCGCTGCCAGTAACGGGGCATCCTGGCCGATCAGGATTACCGCCCGGGTAGTCTTTTCCACCACCGGCGCGAGGGCGGTGAAATCGGCCCCTTTGCAGTCACCCCCCGCGATCAGCACGGTACGGCTCTCGTCATCGCCATGCAGCCCGAGCAGCGCAGAAATGGTGGCGCCGACATTCGTCCCCTTGGAGTCGTTGTACCAACGCAATCCCAGCTTGTCTGAGACCCATTGGGTACGATGCGCCAGACCCCGGAAGCTACGTAGGGTCTCGAGCATCACGGTCATGGGCAATCCCACCGCACTGCCCAGGGCCAGGGCCGCCAGTGCATTGGCCTGATTGTGGCTTCCCGGGATGCGCAGATCCCGGACCGGCATCAAGGGTGTCAGGCCCTGACACAACCAGGTTTCACCCTCATATTCGCAACGCCCGAAGTCGGTTCCCTGGGGTTCACTCAGGGTGAATCCAGTCACTGTGTTACCGGCCTCGGTCATCGCCGCAACCCTGGGATCGTCCCGGTTGATCACACGGATTTCCGCCTCCCGATAGATCCCGGCCTTGGCTTCGGCATAGGCATCGATATCGGCGTAGCGATCCATGTGATCGGCGGAGATGTTCAGTACCACCGACACCCTGGGTCTGAGACTCCGGGTGGTTTCAAGCTGAAAACTGGACAGTTCCAGCACATAGAGTTCCACCACATCATCAAGCAGATCGAGTACGGGGTCCCCCAGGTTGCCCCCCACCGCGACCCGCACCCCCCCGTTGCGGGCCATCTCTCCCAGCAAGGTGGTAACGGTACTTTTGCCGTTGGAACCGGTGATCGCCACCACCGGCGCCCGCACCGCCCGGGCAAACAGCTCCATATCACCCAGGATTTCAGTACCCCGCTCCCGGGCCGCCTGGATCAACGGATTGCTTACCGGCACACCGGGGCTGACTACCAGCTGACTGGCCGCCTGGAACACCTCGGGTTGGAACCCGCCGAGGAACAGGGCCATATCCGGATAGTCCTGGCGCAGGGCATCCAGCCCCGGAGGCGTCTCGCGACTGTCGGTGATAGCCAGGGCGACACCCTGGGCGCTCAGATAACGGGCGCAGGAGAGCCCGGTCTTACCCAGACCGACAATCAAAGTCTTGCCTGTGTGTCCGTGTTGTTCCGCCATCAGCGTATCTTCAGACTCGCCAGACCGACCAGCACCAGAATGACGGTGATGATCCAGAAACGCACAATAACCCGAGGCTCGGGCCAACCCTTGAGTTCGAAATGGTGGTGTAGCGGGGCCATACGGAAGATCCGCTTGCCGGTGAGACGGAACGAGGCCACTTGCAGCATCACCGATACTGTCTCGACCACGAATACCCCGCCCATGATGAACAGCACGATCTCCTGGCGAACCGCCACCGCCACCACACCCAACGCCGCACCCAGGGCCAGGGCGCCCACATCACCCATGAAGACCTGGGCTGGATAGGTGTTAAACCAGAGAAATCCAAGCCCGGCGCCCACCAGGGCGGCACAGAACACGATCAACTCACCCACACCGGGCAGGTAGGGGATCTTCAGATAGGTGGCAAAATCCGCGTGTCCCGTTGCGTAAGCAATGATCCCAAGCGCACCACCCACCATCACCGTTGGCAGAATCGCGAGACCATCGAGTCCATCGGTCAGGTTAACCGCGTTGGAGGAACCCACGATCACCAGATAGCTGAACAGGATGAACATCGGTCCCCAGTCGAGGGAGACATCCTTCAGATAGGGGATCAACAGCGCGGTCTCCATGGGTGTGGTCGCACCGGTATAGAAAATCAGCGAAGCGCCCAGGCCGGCGACCGACTGCCAAAAATATTTCCACCGCGCGGCCAGCCCCTTGGGATCGTTGAGCACCAGCTTTTTATAGTCGTCAACCAAACCGATCAGACCAAACACCAGAGTGACGATCAGCACGATCCACACGTATCGGTTTGCGAGATCGGCCCACAGCAAGGTCGCCACCGCGATCGCTACCAGGATCAGCGCACCCCCCATGGTGGGCGTTCCGGCCTTGGAGAAATGGGTCTCCGGTCCGTCGTCGCGCACCGTCTGGCCGATCTGATGGAAACTCAATCGACGAATCATCACCGGACCCAGCGCCAGGGAAATGAATAACGCGGTCAGGACACCCAGAATGGTGCGCAGTGTCAGGTACTGGAACACCCGGAACCCACTGTCGAACTGCACAAGCCATTCAGTCAGATATAACAGCACGATCAGCCCTCCCCCTCATGCAACAACCCCTGGACGACGCGCTCCATTCCAGCGCTGCGCGAGCCCTTTACCAAGACCGCATCACCCGGCTGCGGCAGTTGCCGTAACTCATTCAGCAACTCATCGATAGTGCTAAAGCTCTTGGCCCCTTGGCCAAAACCCGCAACCGCCGCCTGACTCAGGGACCCAAGCCCATAGAGGTGTTCCAGGCCGGCCTGCCGGGCCTGATGACCGATTTCCCCATGCAGATCCCGGGCATCCTCTCCCAGCTCCGCCAGATCACCCAGTACCAGGTAACGTTGTCCCGGCGCGCTGCGCAGCACCTCGATGGCGGCCTCCACCGAATCGGGATTGGCGTTATAGCTGTCATCGATCAGCCGGCAGCCGTTGCAACCGGTGAGGATCTGCAGTCTGCCCTTGACCGCGGTGGCACCGGCAAGTCCCTTCTGAATCTGTTCCACGCTGCAGGACAAGGCCCATGCAGCGGCGATGGCGGCCAGTGCATTCATCAGGTTATGACGCCCGGCCAACGCGATCTGTACTTCGAAACGGCTGTCTTGAATGATTACCTGCATCCGGTTATGAAAGCCCTCCGGGGTCCAGGTCATCTCGGCTGCATCCAGGTCAGACCGAATATGGGCCTTTGGAGAGCTGCCGAAAGAGAGCATGCGCCGCTCACCCAACATCTCCCGCCACAGCGGGAAATAGGGATCGTCGGCATTGAGTACGCCTATACCCTGGTGCTTGAGCCCGCCCAGAATCTCCCCTTTGGTGCGGGCGACGCCATCCAGGTCGCCAAAACCTTCCAGATGAGCCGCACCCGCATTGGTGATCAGCGCCACATCGGGTCGGGCAATCTGCCCCAGGTATCCGATCTCACCGGGGTGATTGGCCCCCATCTCCAGCACTGCGCAGCACTCATCCTGCCAGCGCAGCAGGGACAGGGGCATTCCGATATCGTTGTTAAGATTCCCCAGGGTGGAGAGCACCGGCCCCCGTTGCGCCAGGATTGCGGTGACCAATTCCTTGACCGTGGTTTTGCCGTTGCTGCCGGTAATCGCCACCACCGGCGCTTCCACCGTAGCGCGCCAGAGGGCGGCCAACCGCCCCAGACCCAAGCGGGTATCGGTGCAGATCAGTTGCGGCAAGTGGCTCTCGACCTCCCGGGAGACCAGTACCGCTATGGCGCCTTTCTGTTCGGCCTGGGTGACAAACTCATGTCCGTCAAAGCGCGGTCCGGTAAGCGCTACGTAGAGATCCCCGGGTTTCAGAGTGCGGGTATCCGTGCTGACCGAGCGAAATTCCGTATCCTGTCCGCTCAATCTCGCCGGCAACTGGTGCACCAGTTCTGAAAGCCACAGACTAGGCATCAGTCACCTCCCGCCAAGCATCAAGCGCCTCGCGAACCACCTCGTGGTCATCGAAGTGCAGCACCTGATCGCCCACCAGTTGATAATCCTCGTGACCCTTACCGGCGACCAACACCAGATCACCCACCCGGGCACCCGCTATGGTGCGAAAAATCGCCTGCCGCCGGTCTGCTACCACAGACACTGTTTGGGGGGATTCAATCCCCGCCAGAATCTGTTCGAGAATACGTTCACTGGGTTCCGTACGGGGATTGTCGTCGGTCAGACAGCACACATCCGCGAGCCGTGATGCCAGTTCGCCCATGATCGGACGCTTGCCCGGATCCCGATCGCCACCGCAACCGAACACTACGTGGAGACGCCCCGGGCAGTGGGCGCGGACCGCGAGCAGGGCCTTTTCCAGGGCATCCGGGGTATGCGCATAATCCACCACCACAGATGGCCGCTCCCCGCCACCCAGCAGTGCCATGCGCCCGGGAACCGTCGGCAGTCCGGCCAACACCTCGACCGCCTTGTGTAACGTCCAACCCTGCTGCATCAACACACCGGTCGCCGCCAGCAGATTGGAGGCATTGAACTGACCCAGCAGAGAACTAAGCAACTGCGCCTCGCCCTGCGGACTGACAATCCGGATACTCAGCCCCTCAGGCAGGGTCTCCACTGAAGCGGCACACAACCAATCGTCAAGCCCGGCCTGCGACACGGCTTCGCAATCCAGGCTGTAACCGATCGCACGTACCTCAGGGGCAAGATTTTCGATCAGTTCCCGACCAAAGGGGTCGTCCAGGTTGATCACCGCACAGCGCAAACCCGGCCTATGGAACAACCGGGCCTTGGACGAGGCATAGTGCTCGAAACTCCCGTGATAATCGAAATGATCCCGACTCAGGTTGGTGAAGACTGCGGTATCGAAGTCGAGGTCCGCCACCCGGTTCTGATCCAGGGCATGGGAGGAGACCTCCATCGCCACGGATTTAACGTCCTGGTTGAGAAACTCTGCGAGCAGGGCCTGAACCCTTACCCCATCGGGGGTGGTCATTCCGGTGCCGGCCAGGGCGCCCGGCAGACCGGCGCCGAGGGTACCGATCATGGCGCAGGGTCGTTCCCTCGACAGCGCCTGGGTCACCAGTTGGCAGACACTGGTCTTGCCATTGGTACCGGTGATGCCGATCAGGGTCATGTCACGACCGGGATGATCATAGAATCGACCCGCCAGGCGACTGACCTGCGCGCCTAGCTGCGGTACAGGGAGAACCGGTGTCTCACCGGTATCGAGAGCGGACGCAAGAGCCTGAGCCTGATCACCGTCCGGTTCCCAGACAATGGCGGCCGCACCCAGCTCCAGAGCTTGTTGCGCGAATACCAGACCATGCTGACGGGTACCCGCACAAGCCAGGAACAGATCCCCGGCCCCAACCTTGCGGCTGTCCAGGGCAATCCCCGTAATGTCACGATCCAACCCGGACGGGACCTCAGCCAGACCATCCAGCAGATCCGAAAGTCGGCATCCAACTTGAACAAGGGGTGATGCCATCATTTCTGCGCCCCCAGTCGGGCCATCAGTTGATCCCCATGCCAGTTCGTGTCCGGCGGAATATTAAGCAGCCGCAAGGCACCGCTCATCACCTTGGAAAATACCGGCGCCGCAACCAGGCCGCCGTAATACTCTTTGCCCCGGGGTTCGTCGATGAACACCGCCATCACCAGACGGGGATGACTCGCGGGCACCATACCCACAAACAGGGAGAGATAACGATCATCCGCATAACCACCGGCTACCGATTTCTTGGCGGTTCCGGTCTTCCCCGCGACCCGGTAACCGGGCACCGCGGCCTGGGTCGCGGTGCCACCCGGAGCCACCACGCCCTCGAGCATCCGCACCACCCCGCGGGCCGTGCTTTGACGCATTACCCGTTCACCCTCGGGAACCTCGTCCACCTTCAGCAGGGAGGCGGGAAGACGCACCCCATCGTTTGCCAACACCGCGTAGGCGCGGGTCAGTTGCAGGGGTGAAACCGACAACCCATATCCGAAAGAGAGGGTCGCCTGCTCGAAGCTCGACCAGTCACTGAAATGGGGCAACCGTCCGCTCGACTCACCGGGAAAATGGCAGAAGGGGCTCTCGCCAAAACCCAGTTTGGTATACATGGACCAGAGAATCTCCGGTTCCAGGGACAGGGCGATCTTACTGGCCCCCACATTGCTCGATTTCTTCAACACCGTGGCGACATCGATCATCCCGTAATTACGGGTGTCCCGCACCAGATAGCGCCCTACCCTCATCTGTCCCGGGGATACATCGATCGGAGTGCTGGCCGTATAGCGCCCCTGCTCCATACCCGTGGCAATGGTAAACGGCTTGATTGTCGAGCCCGGTTCAAACACATCGGTCACCGCTCGGTTGCGCAGGCTGTCCGAGCGCCGTCTCCGCTGGGCGTTGGGATTGAACGAAGGGCTGTTGACCATGGCCAGAATCTCACCACTGCGGGCATCCATGATCACCGCGGAACCCGAACGGGCCCGGTGCTTGGTCACCGCTGCCTTGAGCTCCCGGTAGGCGAGAAACTGCAATCTGCGGTCGATACTCAACACCAGATTCTTGCCCGGAGCGGGACTCTGGATGTTTTCCACCTGATTGACCACCCGGCCCTTGCCATCCTTGATGACCCGCTTGGCCCCCGGAGTTCCGCTGAGCCATTCGTCATAGGCCAGTTCCATACCCTCCTGACCCTGGTCGTCAATATTAGTGAACCCGACCACCTGAGAGGTCACCTCGGCGCTGGGATAGAAACGCCGATACTCTGTCAACAGATCGATCCCTTCAAGATCGAGGGCCCCGACCTGATCCGCCTGATCCGGATTGATGCGCCGCTTGAGATAGACAAAGCTTCGATCCTGGGACAGCTGACGGCGCAGCCGGTCGGGATCAAGGTCGAGGGTCGCGGCCAAGGCGCCGATGGTCTGGCTGCCGGCCTTGAGGAGTCGCGGATTGGCGGCCACGCTTTTCACCGGGGTACTGATCGCCAGAGGCTCGCCATTGCGGTCCGTAATCATGCCCCGGCTGGCATTGACCGTCATAGTACGCAGGTAACGACGTTCCCCCTGCTCCTGAAGAAACGCGGTCTCGAACACCTGGCGATCCACCGATTGCCAGATCAACGTGGCGTATGCAAGACCCAGCACCACCAGCACAGTCAAGCGCCGGGCGCGAAAACTGGGCTGGCGGATCACCTCAGCCTGCTGTGCCTTGCGTTTCTTTTTGCTCGCCATGATCAGTGCCTGATGACCACGATTTCATCAAAACCGGGCAGGTGCATCTTCAACCCGTCCCGAGCCTGTTTTTCCACCACCGTATGGGTCGCCAGGGTGCTCTCCTCCAACTGCAGGCGTCCCCATTCGACTCCAATCCGCTCCTTCTCCGACTGCAACTCCTGAAGTGCCACGAAATGTCTGCGGCTGAGGTATTTGCTGTACACGACAGCGGTCGCCGAAGCGAGCACCGCAACGATCAGAAAGCCCATAAACCCCATCTGAGTACGACTCACGCACAACGCTCCGCCACCCGCAGCACCGCGCTGCGGGCCCGGGGATTGACCTCAATCTCCCCAGCATCGGGGCGAATCGCCTTACCCACGAGTTTCAGGCGGGGATTACGCTGATCATCGGTCACGGGAACCCCCGCGGGAAAGCGCTCGCCCGCCGCCTGGTCACGCATGAAGCGCTTGACGATCCGATCCTCCAAGGAGTGAAAACTGATCACCGCCAGTCGCCCTTGCACAGACAACACGTCCACAATTGATTCCAACCCCTGACGGAGCGCATCCAGTTCACCATTGATATAAATTCGAATTGCCTGAAAACTCCGGGTCGCCGGATGCTTGCCTTTTTCCCAAGCCGGATTTGCGCGGCTCACCACCTCGGCCAAACGTCCCGTGGTCAGCAGTGGCGCCTCGTCCCGCGCCTCGACAATGGCCCGCGCGATACGCTTGGCGAACCGCTCTTCACCATAGGTTTTCAAAACCTGTGCAATCTCTCCGGCCCCAGCCTGAGCCAGCCACTGCGCCGCTGAGCGGCCATGACCGGGATCCATGCGCATGTCCAGAGGCCCGTCCTGAGTAAAACTGAATCCACGCACCGCCTGATCCAGCTGCGGAGATGAGACACCGAGATCCATGAGGATCCCGTCGACCCGGCCAACGACACCCAGCTGTTTTGCAACATCCGCTAGCATCGCAAAGTTCTCCTGTACGATTTGAAAACGAGCATCCTGCTCGAACAGCGACTCTCCGTACTCCACCGCCTGAGGATCCTGGTCCAGGGCAATCAATCGCCCCTGGGGCCCCAAGTCCTGCAAAATCCGTCCGGCATGACCTCCACGTCCGAATGTCGCATCCATATAGATACCATTCGGGTCGATCTTCAGCGCCTCGATGGCAGGCTGAAGCAGGACCGAAAGATGTTCCTGCCCCATCAGATCGACAGAGATTCCAATTCGGGCGGCAGATCGAGCTTGCTCATATCCAGCTCCTGCAGCCAAGCCTCCTGACGGGCATTCCAGGTCTCCTCATCCCACAGCTCGAACTTGTTGATCTGCCCCACCAGGGCGACCTTTTTATCGAGTCCGGCATATCGGCGCAGTTCCTGAGGCAGCAGGACACGGCCCTGGCCATCCATATCAATCTCATGAGCGTTACCGATATAGAGTCTCTGGAGGTTTCTCGCCGCTTCGTTGAACGACGGCAGAGCCTTGAGCTTTTCTTCTATTTCGAGCCAAGTGGGTTTGGGGTAGATCAGCAGGCAGTGGTCCTTATCGACGGTAATCACCAAGTGCGAGGCACAGGTATCCACGAGCTGATCCCGATACCGGGTAGGTATCGCAATCCGCCCCTTGGAATCCAGGTTGAGTGATGAAGCCCCGCGAAACAAATTGACCGCCTCTTTGATGGAATATTTTCCCCATTTCCCCACATTCTCCCACTTCTATTCATATTAGGCACCACCTCCTTCCCTTGTCAAGGTTGAGGGTCTGAAATTTCGTTACCTGTCAGTAAGTTAGCAGGGATCCCTGCGGCCTGAAGAAAACAAAAAATAACCACTGCAAAAACAGCAGGATGCTTTGCATACCTAAAGTGGATTATGAAGATAAAAGGAGGGGATCGGGAGCAGGTCCCAATCCGTGGTGGAAAGTGGAGGGAGTCGGCCTGTAAGCCGGGTTCTGTCTTGGACAGCCATTCATCTGGGATAGGCGTCACCGCCTATCTCAAGCAACCTACCCAGGAACAGTGGGGGCTTCACTTGGCACCGCCGAAACGGGCCTGTTCCTCTATTTGGTCTTGCTCCGGGTGGGGTTTACCCTGCCATCTCTGTTGCCAGCGACGCGGTGCGCTCTTACCGCACCATTTCACCCTTACCAGCGTAAAAACACTGGCGGTATCTTTTCTGTGGCACTTTCCGTAGGCTCGCGCCTCCCAGGCGTTACCTGGCACCCTGCCCGCTGGAGCCCGGACTTTCCTCCCCGCCACACGGATGCGAGGCGGAGCGACTGCCTGGCCGACTCCCTGTTGCACTCTAGGACAAATGGATTATTGTGACAAGCCCCACATTACTTCAAATTTAAGCGACGACTAATATAGCATTGATTGATGATTCTCAATGTTGCCTATTAACTTTGCCTATAAATTGCCGATGAATATGGACAGAAGGGTACGGCAATCCCGCCAACCCTAGTCGTAGAGGCTTAATGTGAGCAGACGCTCAAGGAACCAATAGAAGGATTTTCGACCCGATCTACCGAGCGGGCTCTGGCAAAAAGCAGTAAAGGTATACCACTAAGCAGTATCACGAGGTAACGCCATGAAAATGCCCAAAAATAACTCAATCTTCTCCATGGACACACTGGTCCTGGCCGCCGCCGGCGTATGGATGGTCTACGTTCTGGTCAGTCTGGTACACGCCGTTAGTTCCGGCTGGTACTCAGGAAGCGAGACGCTCCTTGCCCCCGGTTCTCGGGGTCGTCACTGGACCGCCCCAAGTCTGCGGACCCCACAAACAACCGAACACTTCAGCTCAACGATTGCCTCGGCTTGTACACCACAGGATAATCCCCGCGGATACTTGTTCCCATGAATCGAAGTGCCGGCTTGTCAAAAAGACCCATTTTCGATCCAACACACCCACAATCGGGAGATTTGGCGATGTGCGGGCGATTCTACCTGGACGCAAAAACGGATGAACTGCTCGTTCTTTTCAGTTTGACCGCCACCCCCCAAATTACCCCCCGTTTCAATATCGCCCCATCTCAAAATATTGCCGCTGTAATCGACACACCAAAAGGTCGCCACGCCCGCCTGTTTCGCTGGGGCCTATTGCCATCCTGGGCCAAACAGAGCAAACCCGGATTCCAGACCTTCAACGCCCGAATCGAAACCCTGGACAGCAAACCGGCATTTCACACCCCTTTCCGCACCCAGCGCTGCTTGGTTCCTGCGAGTGGTTACTTCGAATGGCAGGCAACACCGACTGGTAAGCAACCCTACTGTATCAGGCACCGATCCGATCCAATCATGGCTTTTGCGGGACTCTATGACCGGTGGACCGGGCAAGCGGGTGAAAGCATCGATTCGTGCACCCTAATCGTCGCTGACGCCTCCCCAAAACTGCAAGAGATCCACGACCGCATGCCCGTCATTCTCAGTCCGGGAGATTTTGACGCCTGGCTCGACAGGGACAATCACGACGTTGATCAACTCAGGAGTCTGCTGAAAAATCGCCAACTCACAGGTTTCGAGAGCTATCCGGTCAGTGCCCGTGTCAATAACCCAAGACAGGATGACCCAGAATGCATCCAGCCACTGGGTGAAGACCAGTCAACGTTTCTGTTTTGAGAGACTCGCCTGGCGTGATTCGGCCACAGCGCGAAAAACACTTTCCATATTGGGAATCCAGTAATCCCAGCTGTGCCCCCCGTGGCCAGGAAAGTAACGATTCTCCGGCAGTATGGCACCGAGCATCTGCGCATCCGGGAAGAGCCTGTCCTGATCACCGCACATGAGCCACACCCGCTGCAATTTTCCCCTATCACCGATCCAATCTTGCGCCATCTGCCAAACCAACCGATCGTAGTTGTCACTCTCCATGACGGCTGAGTGTTCACCGGAATCCCATCGATTCAATCCACCTGCCTGACGAATGGATTCCGTTACATCATCGCCACCCAGGTAGGGTGAGATCAGCACCAATCCGTCCACTTCACCGGGATGGTGCCACTCATACATCAGTGCACCAATGCCCCCCATGGAGCCACCGGCAAGCCAGATCTCAGAATAGCCCTGTTGCCGGGCCGGTGCTATGATCTCGTCATGCAGGCGTTGGACAGCCTGGCTTTTACGGTAGAAGTTAATCGTCAGGTCAACCATCAAGATATCGGGTTCTCGCCAGCCACGATGAATCGCACCGGGCACGCCGCGCTCCTGCATGTCTTGAGAATCACTGAATATACCAGGCAAAACGACGATCAGAACGCCACCGTTTTCCTGACTACCCTCGACCAATCGTCGTCCCATTTGATCTGGGAGCGGTCCAAGCACACTACAAGCGGATAGCAGTGTAGTGACGAGGCATAGCATCAGGTTTCGGAACGTGCGGACCAGCGATTTCATAAGCCTATTTTCGAGTTTGACTCAGATGTTTTTCACATCGATCTTAATGGTAAAATTCTTGCAGCGTCAATTTATAGGGAGATATGTATGCGGAGCGCATTTAGACTCATATTAGTGATAACCATACTTGGCTTTCAGAGCGGTTGCGCCGCCACCCATACAAACAGCACCGTTTCTCAGCAATACACTACTCAATTCGGGGCCAATTGGCACGAGTTTTGGGATTCTCCCATTGGTAAATTATTGTTATTTGCGACGACGGGACGCTATCCAATATAAATGCAGCGAACACCAACTGCTGGCTGGGCACATGGGTACGGTGAAACCGATTTTTACCCCAGAGCGTGGTGGTGTAAACGTCATCCAGGAAGAACATGTGTAAATGTATGTTCACAGATTGAGTGCACTGCCGAACCGCTGGATCAGCGTCACCGCGCCGGTTTGCGCACGCTTTCGGGTGAAACCCGCTTTTTGGAACAGCTGGATCGAGATGGCCCAGTAGACGATCCCCAGCACCCGGCCCATCAGATGCGGATAGCTGGAGAACAGGAATCTTAACTGAAGCAACTTGGCTGCTCTAGCATCTCTTTCCCAAGAATCCCCGCATCGTTTACGAGCGGGGAACCCCTGCTCAGGATACCTGCCGGGCAACCCTGTGATCAGGGTTGCCACGAGCTGAATGTAGCCGCGAAAGCCCTCTATTGAGCGGTATCATCCATTGGAAATGCATCCTGAGAATCAGCGACACCATCACTGTCGCTATCCAACAGGAGGCTGACCACCTCGACCCGTCCATTGCCGGATGCGCCGATAATGTAGTCATCCGCGCCGTCTCCGTTAACGTCGCCTGCGTATCCTACAGCGTAGCCGTAATCGTCATCACCACTTTGCGGCAAAAATTCATAGATTATTTTCTGCGTCGCACCCGAGACCAGCCAAGCCTTACCCTGCCCGGAATGACTTAGACTCATCAGATAGTCATTGGTACCGTCACCGTCAAAATCGCTGGCATTGGACAGACCATAACCGGCACGACTCCAGGCTTCCCCACTTTTGGATGATATCCATTTGAGAGTCTTGCTCGATACCAAATAGATTGTACCGCTGTCTGAAGGACCGGATTGAGGACTGCTCACACCAAGATCATTGATATTGTCACCATCCAAATCGCCCATATTCTCCAACCGATAGCCGAACGTGGATCCATAATACCCGTCTATGCTGCGGATTATGCCACCGGTTCTACCTGAATATATTGAGACGACCGCTCGATTAGACGTGTACGACGTGAAACGTTTCAATGCGAAATCAGCATAACCATCGCTATTGATATCGCCCAGGCCGGTTACCGCGGAACCTAAATAGCCTTTTTCATTTCCACCTTGGATACGGTGCAGAACAGCGCCATCGGCCCCGGAGCGTACCTCTACTGAACCCGCACCGCTCAATGCTCCGTTCAGGTCATCATCCGACGCACCGATAATGACATCAGTGATGCCGTCGTTATTTACGTCACCCGCATCAGCCAATGCCTCACCATAAGAGACCACACCACTCCAAGTGAACACCGCATTACCACTAGCACCGGAATAGACGAACACCTGGCCTGTTATAGGTGCTGCAACTGCGAAATCCTTGACACCATCCCCATCGATATCACCTATAGCAGCAACCACCTCGCCATAATTTGAATAGGCCGGGCCAGTAAGCGAATGAATGGCCCCTCCATCTCGACCGGAATAGACCTTCACGTAGGTGTTTTTCCTGCCGACGATAAAATCATCGTAACCATCACCATCGACATCGCCGACACCGGCAACACTGATGGCGAACAGATCACCTGAATCAATACCAGGAACGTCGTGATGAGTCACTTTTACCCATTGCGGCTTGTTGGAATCGAGGGGAAAGGGATCCGATTCATCGACAAAACCGTCATTGTCGTCATCGTCGTCGACATTGTTGCCGATGCCATCGGCATCCGTGTCCAACCACTCCGTCTCGTCGAGAGGAAAATCATCCAGATCGTCATTGACACCGTCACTATCGGTATCGCTCAACAGTGGATTCGAACCTTTCTGAAATTCTTCCAGATTGTTTAATGCGTCTTCATCGTAGTGAGAATCCGCATCCGATGCGTCGTCGATTACCAACCCGTACGACGATTCCCATCCATCGGGAAGCCCGTCACCATCACTGTCGAAGAGCATGGCTAACGATTTAAACGTACTACCAGTAACCATCACATGAGAGTAAGCCTCACCAGTAGCTCTATCTATGGTAAATATCGTGCCGTTACTTTCGATTCCCCATAGCGTGCCGTTCGCCTGAAAGGTCAGGCCCGATTGTTCGCTGAGATCGACATTCAGCAGATCGCCAACGGCCGTAGCCGATGCACTCTCTCTGTCGATGCGGTAAACCGAGTTCACGCCGGATGAGGCTATTGCGTAGAGATCCTGGCCGTCCCATGCCAGTGAATCGAGTGAACTGACGCCAAGATACCCTTTTAGCGTTGCACTTCCGCTGTCCGTATCGATGCTGTAGAGATTTGCATCGCTCGAAACCATCCACAAGGTTCCCGCATCATCAAAACTCAGCCCCACCTTGCCCGCATCCATATTGAGGGATCCTATCTGCTTTGATAGGCCGGTGTGAATGTTTACGGTATAGAGGATGTCGCTGACGGATTCCACTAAAAACATGACGCCCATGGGAGATATCGCCACCCCCGACGGCGAGAAAAAGCCGCTACGAGGTATCGAACCAATTGCGTTGGTCTGACCGGTAAGCAGGTCGATCTGATAGATATAACCAAGCTGATCGACGCCATATGCCATTAAAGCGTCATTGCTGGGGTTGGTTCCCGCGAGGTACTCATCGATATTGCTTACGCCATCGCCATCGAGATCCCCGTTGGCGTCATCGACCAGCGGATCCAAGCCCTCGAACAGGTTTTCATAGGCATCCGGCATACCGTCGTTGTCATCATCGGGATCAGCGTTGTTTCCTACTCCATCGTTATCCGTATCGATCGTTTCGGTAGCATCCTTAGGGAACATGTCATCAACGTCGTTCACGCCGTCATTGTCATCGTCCGCATCGGCGTTATCACCGAAACCATCCGCGTCGGTATCGAGAGATTCCGCTGGGTCCAGAGGAAACGCATCGTTGATATCGAGCACGCCGTCATCATCGTCATCCGTATCTGCGTTGTTGCCGATTGAATCTCCGTCGGTATCGATACTCTCGGCGGGATCCAACGGGAAGGCGTCACTGGTGTCGAGTACGCCATCACCGTCGTCATCCGTATCTGCAAGCATGCCCAGTAGAGCACAACCACTATCACAGTCGTCGGGAATCCCATCACCATCGCTATCCAGCAGACCCGCTAGGCTGATGAGCGGATAGCCGTCATCCAGATCCAATACGCCATCGTTGTCATCATCGGTATCGGCATTGTTTCCAATCCCGTCACCATCGGTGTCGGTTGACTCACTGGCATCCAGCGGAAAGTCATCCTCTACGTCGGCGACACCGTCATTGTCGTCGTCCAGGTCGCCATTGTCGCCAATACCGTCGCCGTCCGAATCGAGCCATTCGTTCGGGTCTGACGGGAAAGCATCCACCGAATCGAGATAGCCATCACCATCCTTATCAAGTTGTGAGGGAGAGCACCCAGCCGAGTTGGCAGTTTCATTGTTGGGTGTATTCGGACAGAGATCGACATCATCGCCCACACCATCGCCATCAGTATCTGGCGTACTATTTGTAGTGCTTTTTATGGCGATATTGTCGATGGCCATATCACCCATATTGCCGCCAACGGCCTCCGCCCTGAACCTGATCTGATTGACATCGTATCCGCCAAGATCAACCTGTTCCATGGTGTAGGATTCAGTTCCACTCATGTGCTGCTGCCCGGCTTTGCGCCAGACGTCTTGGACCCAGCCCCCTGCGGTCAACACATCCACGGAGAGCGAACCCATGTTGCTGCCGTACATGTGATATTGAAAAGTCAACTCGATGTTCGCAGAGGAGAGGACGGGACCTTCAAGAATAGCCGTATCACCGCTTGTATAGGCGAAGCCAAACGAGGTCTCCAGGTAGGCATAGAATTGACTCCCGTCTCCACCCGTTGTCGGACCGGTATTAGAGGATGGTGTCCCCCCCGAGTCGCGAATCCACTCCTTGTTGTCGCCAACGGTCGTACTCCTCCAATCACCCATGCCACTTTCGAAATCGGTGATGGACAACACGACAGGCGCATTGCTGTCCTGCACAAATACCTCAAGCGTGCCTGCAGAGGAAAATTCACCATCGCTGACTTCGACCGTGAAAGCATTTAGCCCTATATTCTCAGGTAAGGGGGTACCACTCAGCGTGCCGTCAGGGGAAACCGACAACCAGGCGGGTCCCGAGATCAAGCTGAAGGTCAGGGGATCACCATTATCGTCCCTTGCGTCGGCAGCGATGCTCTCGCTATAGGGCTGAAGCGCTTTCGCATCCGGTTTGGCTATGGGGTCTGCCAAAAACTGAGGCGGCACCGGGCTCTGTGCTAGATTGCTGATGACCAGGTTATCAATAGCCATATCGCCCTGGAAACCGCCGATCGCAGTAGCACGAAAGCGTATTTGAGAAACGTTGTAGCCGCTGAGATCGACCCGTGCAGTGGCGTAGGGCGCTGAATTGCTTGCTTGCTGCTGTCCAGAGATCGACCAAACATCGTTAACCCAGACATTAGCGCTCAACACATCGACCGACAGAGTGCCCATGTTCGATCCAAACATGTGATAGTGAAAATCAAGCTGAATCCCGGATCCGGATATCGGCGGCCCTTCCAAAACAGCGCTATCGCCGGCATTGAATGCCGCCCCGGAGGAGGTTTCCAGATAGACATAAAAAGTGCTGCCATCGGCACCCGTAGACGGCCCGGTGCCGGATGACGGCGTGCCATATGAATCAAGCACCCAATCCTTGTTGTCGCCGTTGGTGACGTTATGCCACTCCCCCAGGCCATTCTCAAAATCGCTGTTGCTCAGCACTTGCGGCGCGCTGCTGTCTAACGCTTCGATTTCCAATGTGCCCCGGCTTGAGAATTGGCCATTACTCACTTCGACTTCGAAGCTGTTCAGACCTATATCTGAGGCTAGCGGCGTACCTGAAAGGCCTCCATCCGCAGCAACAGTCAACCAAGCAGGACCGCTTACTTTACGAAAGGTCAAACTATCGCCATTGACATCGACAGCATCGGCAGCGAGGGATTCGGCATAGGCCCGGTTCTCGCGGGCCTCAGGTTTGGTCAAGGGATCGGAAACAAACTCCGGGGCGACAGGCCCTGACGCTGCCGTGCTGATTTCCACGTTATCGATGGCCATGTCCCCCATATATCCCCCCGCCGCAATGGCACGGAAACGGATTTGAGAAACATCATAACCACTAAGATCCAACTCTTTGGTCGTATAAGCTGCGGCACTACTGCTCTGTTGTTGCCCTGAGATGGACCAGACACCATCGACCCAGACACCCCCGGACAACACATCCACCGCCAGCGTACCCGTATTGCTGCCATACATGTGATAGTCGAACTTAAAGTGAATAACCCTACCACTTACGGCCGGTCCCAACAGTATCGCGGTATCACCGGCAGTATAGGCTGTCCCCGAAGAGGTCTCCAGATAGACGTAGTAACTGCTCCCTCCAGAGCCGGTTGAGGGGCCGGTATTGCTGGATGGCGTACCTGCCGAGTCCCTTGTCCAATTCTTATTGTCTCCACTCGATACATTGACCCAGCCACCCATGCCAGATTCGAAGTCATCCGAAGTGAGTGCTGTTGCCGCATAGGATTGCGTTGTAGCTGAAATGAATAGAAAAAATACTGCGAGAAAATTGACTGAAATACCGAGGAAACACTTACTAGAAGGAGCCTGCAATCCCATATCTTCACTAATCCTGTAAAATTAATTTCTCTAATTTGATGAGTATTTATAACGAGTTCGTAAAAAACATCAACCTACATAATAGTATTTAACGAATGCTTTAGACAAAGTAACTCTTCTCTGGCCTTCATCGACCATTGTTGCGCTCCCTGGAGCTCCCTATTTCCCAAACCTAGCTCCATTGTTAAATAATTTCCAGTTACTAACGCAGGGGCCCATAGGGCCTGTTAGAACGGACCAACGATACTCAGATGAATTTACTTCCTCAGTCGTGGTTCATCGTTGTTTCGTCTATGTTACGACCCTCCCGGGTAGTAACTCACCGATCAATCTCAAGATTCCGATCCTGCAGATCGGACAGGGCGGATCGGGTGTTTCACCATTCTTGCTCGCTGCCTGATCTGTGGGTACCGGTTGCGCCAGTGCTTCGCGAATCTGCGCCAAACGCTGTGTGCGGCAACAAGCCGCCAGAAATCCGTAGTGATTGATACTAACCTGCCCCTCCAACTATATAGAGACTCATCACTCCGAACAATATGGTCTGTTAGGATGTGTATCCGGGTAATCCGTGTGGTATGCCCATATGGCTGGTAAGAAATACCTATCGGTCTGATGAGTGATCGATTGTGAAATAAGAGCATTTGACACACTACTACCTAGGCCGCAGCAAAACACACACATTCATGCTCAAAGAATGACCTGATCAAGGACTTGTTATCCTTTATAGATTGCAAATCCGATGTTGCTTTGCTCTTTAACGATTCGCCGTTTATCAACGGTTTCTTCGAAGTACCCAGATGCTTCATTTGTTGCCACACAAGTCAAATCATAGTGGCATCCAGAGACCAGCCAATAATCTTACGTAAGAGCAAGTCCATAATGGCCTCTAAAATGCCCTCTGTTACGATATATGCCGAGTATTTTCGGACCTTTTCCACCCGCAGGACAGGCTGTTACAACACCCTCCTGCGGGAGAGAGAATAAGCGGGACAGCAAGTGATATTTATTGTCAGTTCATTTCGTAACATATTTTCATAATACAGAGCCTAACCCGGATCTTCTGAAACACGGGATATCTCCAGTGAGATCCTACCCCCTAAACCCTCGGCATAGGGCGGCTCAACCATTGTCCGATGCGTTCCCGATACCGGAATGCGGACAGTTCTATCACTCACGGTAGTCCACCCCTTCCACCAGTCGATAGCGCCCCGCTGCTCTTCCGACGCCTCAAAATAGCTCACCGTCACCGGCAAGCGAGGCGGCACATAGTCTATGTTCGCATGAAAAATGGCCCGCCCTGTCGCAAAGTGGCGCTCGAGGGTATCGAGAGTGACATCGGCAGGAAACAATCCATCCTCCTGACAGGCTCTCAACATGCCCTGCGTATCGCCGACCGACGAGAGTTTCTGCAGACGCTTACTCAACTCATCCGCAGGCTCACAACCCTCAGGCAGAAGATAGCGCAGAAGATACTGCAGGTAATACAGCGCGGACGGTGTAACATCGAACGGGGCAGCAAAATAGGTGTCCAGCATACCGAGAAACTCGACCCGTTCATCCACAGCCAACAATTGACGCGCCATTTCAAATGCCACCTTCCCACCGAAGCTCCAACCGGCGAATCGATAAGGTCCGGTGGGTTGGATTGGGCGTACGGCTTGTAGATAGACGGCTGCCATCGCCTCCACGCTTTCCAACGGCTGTTCATCCGAGAGCTGGCCTATCGCCGACAGGCCATATACGGGAATTTCGGCGTCGATACCGGGGAGCAACGCCCGAACGAATCCGATGCCCCCGCTCCCTTCGTGAATAAAGAAGAGAGGAGCGCTTGAACCCGTGTTTCGAAACACCGTGAGATTGGATGCTAGCGCATCCCCCCCGGTTCGTGTCACCCGCTTGGCAAAAGCGGCCAACGTGGGATTGGAGAACAGTTCGCGCAGATGCACTTCCAGGTCGAAATCATCCTGTAACCGAGAGATCATCCGCACCGCCAGCAACGAGTGGCCGCCGAGTTCGAAAAAATCGTGCTGTCGGCCTATCCTCTCTCTGTCCAGCAATTCGCACCAGAGTCGCGCCAAGGCCGTTTCGATCTCGCCCTGTGGCGGCTCGTAGGTATGCGTCGCATAAGCTTCGTCCATCGGCTTTGGCAGTCTTCGCTGATCCAGCTTGCCATTAATCGTCAGTGGCAAGGCGCTCAACCACACATAAGCTGAAGGCACCATGTAGGAGGGTAGCCGTTGCGCCACTATCTGGCGCAGTGTCGCAACATCCAGCTGCTCAGATCCGGTATAGTAGGCGACCAGAGCCGGACTATTGTCACTCGCTCCACGGACCACCACGGCCGCCTCACGGACACCTTCCGCCTCAACCAGCACCGATTCAATCTCTCCCGGCTCAATCCGAAAACCCCGGATCTTCACCTGTTGATCAGTGCGCCCGAGATAATCGACGCTTCCATCCGAGCGCCAACGCCCCAGATCCCCCGTTCTGTAGAGCCGCCCACCCGGCTGGAAGGGATCCTCAAGAAAACGCTCTGCTGTCAGTTCCGGGCGGTTCAAATAACCGAGCGCCACTCCGGCGCCACCGATGTATAACTCTCCGGCCACCCCGACCGGTACCGGCTGCAGAAACTCATCGAGCAGATAGACCCGGGTATTGCCGATCGGCCGACCAATGGGGATCGTCACATCACCCTCCTCCACCGCTTCGACTGTATGGGTGAGAGCGAATGTCGTGCTTTCCGTAGGGCCGTAACAGTTAAGCAGTCGAGGCGGTGCATCGCTCTTGAGCAGACGCGCAAAGGCGGCAGCATCTGCACGTTCACCGCCGCAAAGCAGACAGCGCAGGCGGCAAAGGGCCTGCGGAATCTCTAGGGTATACTGGTTGAAGAGGGACGTGGTGAAGAACATCACACCGATTTTCCGAGTCTCAATCAAGGCTGCGAGGCGTGACGCCTCCAATAAAGTATCGGCATCCACCACCACCAGAGCACCGCCATTGAGCAACGCCCCCCAGACCTCAAATGTCGAGGCATCGAAGGCCGGCGTTGCCGCAAAACCCACGCGCTCCTCTTGCCTGAAATCAAGATACCCATTGTCGATCACCAGACGGACGACCCCTGCTTGCGGAGTCACCACACCCTTGGGTGTACCTGTCGATCCGGAGGTATACATGATGTAGGCAGGCGCTTCGCTATCCGACATCACTGCGGGCAACATCCCTGAATAGGGGCTCAAATCCACCCGGTCCAGGTCAATACGGTTCAGCGGTTGCCTTGTCGCCGGCAACACTTTGTCGCTCTTGGTCAGCAGCAACTTGGCCTGACTGTCTTCGAGCATAAATATCTGACGCGCTTCAGGAAGCAGATCGTCCAACGGCACATAGGCGGCACCCGCTTTAAGCACAGCCAGTTCCGCGATCACCAATTCGATCGAACGGGGTAAAGCCACACCAACCCGATCACCCGGGACAACCCCCCCGGCGATCATGGCATGACTCAACCGATTGGCCTTTTCATCGAGTGCTTGATAGGTCAGCCGGCGATCCCCGTCGATCACGGCCACCACATCGGGGGTACGATGCGCCCAGCGCTCGAACGCTTGTACACTCGATGTTTTTTTCAAGCTGTCACGCTCTGCCCCGCTCAACTCATACAGCAGCTGTCGCCCCTCCTGCGGCGACATTAGGGGCAGCCGCGCAACCATAGCCTGCTCATCAGCCACCAATGCTTCGAGACCGTGTTGCCAATACCTCAGGTAGCGCTCAACCGTCTCCTGATCGAACAGTGCGGTCGCATAGTTCAGGCTTCCCTCTATCCCACCGGCACGCTCCTCCAATGACAGAGTCAGATCATATTGCGCCGTATTTACCGGCACCTCCCAGCTCTCGACGGTCACATTTGGCAGTTTCAGTTCTCCCGTCAGTTCGCTCTGCCACGCAAACATCACCTGAAAAAACGGTGCATACGCTGTACTTCGTGGCGGCTTCAGCACTTCCACCACCTGATCAAACGGCAGATCCTGATGCGCCTGCGCCGACAACACCGCCTCCTTGACTCGGAGCAGCAGCTGCGTGACATCGGGCTCACCCTTCAAGTCAATCCGCATCGCCAAAGTGTTGACGAAAAAGCCGATGAGCGGTTCGACCTCCTCCTGGTTACGCCCTGCAACCGGACTTCCTATCACGACCTCGTCCTGACCACTCAACCGCCCCAGCAGCGCCCCCCAACTCGCCAACAACGCCATATAGAGCGTCACTCCCTGACGACGACACAGTGCACGCAGACGTTCGCTCAACCCCTCCTCCAGGCGTACCGACAAACTCGCCCCTTCATAGCATTGCTGCACCGGTCTGGGACGGTCCCACGGCAACTCCAACCGCACTGGCACACCTTTCAACTGTTCTCGCCAAAAGCGGCTCTCCGCCTCCATAACCGCTGGTGACAATCGCTCACGCTGCCAAACCGCATAGTCCCCATACTGGATCGGTAGCGTCGGCAGCGGATCTGCCTGGTCGTTCAGAAACGCCTGATAGAGCTGGCTCAACTCATCCAGGAACCTGCCAACCGACCAACCGTCCGAGGCGATGTGTTGCAGCACAACCTGCAGCACATGCTCTTCCTCCCGCAGACGTATCAGCAAGACCCGCAAGGGAGGATCCAGTGTCAAATCGAAGCTTGCTCCGGCATGACGCGCGGATAGACGCCTGGCCTCACGCTCCCCGTCCAGCTCATGGTATTCAAACCGAGGCTCCGCTCCGTCTCGCACGATCTGAGCGCCCTCTCCTCCTAACCATACAAAGCGCGTGCGCAGGATCTCGTGGCGCTCGACAATACGCTGCAAAGCCCGCTGCAATACGCCCCGATCGAGGCGTCCCCGCAGAGAGATGGCGCCACTGATGTGATAGGCCTGGCTCGCCCCCTCCATCTGAGTAAGGAACCACAGACGCTGCTGCATCGGCGACAACGGCAGGGGACCCGAGCGATCCACTGCCGGAATTGCGGCTCGCGGCGGGATGGATGCCGCATCCAGGCAAGCGGCCAACTCGGCCAGTTCGGGGTGCTCGAATAATGCGCCGATAGCCACCGCCAACCCCTCGCCACGCAACCGTGAAACCAGCCTTACCGCCAGCAGTGAGTGGCCGCCCAATTCGAAGAAGTTGTCCCGGCGACCCACCCTTTTCACCTGCAACAGCTCCTGCCACAACTGTGCCAGACGCCTTTCGAGTGCACCTTGTGGCGCTTCATAATCCCGCACCCCATCGCTCACCTCATCCGGTGCCGGCAAGGCGCTGAGGTCCCGCTTTCCATTAGGTGTCAGCGGCAATGCTTCCAGCCACAGATAGGCAACCGGCACCATGTAGCCGGGCAGCCTCTGCGATGCCTCCAGACGCAGCATCTCGACCGCCAGCGACGGATCTCCCGTGTAGTAGGCCACCAGATGGGGGGCATTGGTCTCTTTACCCCGTACCACCACAGCCACCTCAGAGACCCCCGCCACTGCGCATAACACCGCTTCGACCTCCCCCGGTTCAATGCGGAAGCCGCGGATCTTCACCTGATCGTCGTTGCGCCCCAGAAACTCCATGATGCCGTCGTCCTGCCAGCGGCACAGATCACCCGTTCTGTAGACCCGGTCGTTGGGTTGAAACGGATTCTCTAGGAAATGCTCTGCCGTCAACGCCGGACGGTTCAGATAGCCCTGCGCCACCCCGGCACCTCCAAGGTACAATTCCCCCGCCACTCCAATGGGGACAGGTCGCAGGCGCTCATCGAGCAGATAGGCGGTGGTATTGCCGATCGGCCGTCCGATGGGAATGGTATCGCTCCCCGGCTCCACCGCCACTACACAATGGGTCAGGGCGAGAGTGGTGACTTCTGTCGGGCCGTAACCGTTGAAAAGATACTGAGGCCCTCCCAAAGCCCGAAGCCGCGCGAAGGCGGCAACATCGGCACGCTCGCCTCCGCTGAGCAGACAACGCAGACCACCCAGGGTCTGCGGAATCACCTGGCTGTATTGGTTGAAAAGAGCCGTGGTGAGAAACAGCACACGAATCTCCTGCGCCTCTATCAACGCCGCCAGGCGGAAGGCATCGAGGAAAGTATCGGCATCGACCACCACCGCCACACTACCATTGAGCAGTGCTCCCCATACCTCCAGTGTCGAGGCATCGAAAGCCGGGTTGGCCGAAACGGCCACCCGCTCATTCTCTCTGAAATCGAGGAAACCGTTGTTGATCACCAGACGCACAATTCCCCGCTGCGTAATCACCACTCCTTTGGGGGTCCCCGTCGATCCGGAGGTATACATGACACAGGCGCCCGTTTCACCACCCACGGAGACGGCCGGCGCCTGTTTGGGATAGGACCCCAGATCCAACGACTCGAGTGCGATACAAAGAGGCTGCCTGTCGATCCCGGGCAGCTCATGAGCTTGCCGGGTCACCACCAATTTTGCTTCGCTGTCATTTAGGATGAAGGCCCTACGCACCGGCGGAAGTGCATCGTCCAGCGGTACATAGAGTGCTCCGGCTTTGAGGACAGCCAATTCGGCGACGATGAGTTCACTCGAACGCGGCAGGGCCAGGGCCACCCGATCCCCCGGACCAACCCCAACAGCGATCATGGCATGGGCCAGGCGATTGGCGCTTTCATTCAGCGCTCGATATGTCAGGTGACGATCCCCCTCAATCACCGCCAGGGCGTCAGGGGTCAGCATCGCCCACTGCTCTAGGAGCTGTGGCACACTCTGGTCCTTTGGATAGTCCCGCTGGGTTGCGTTCCACTCGTAAAGCAGCCTGTGGCGCTCCGCTTGCGGCAGGATATCAAGCTCGGCCACACCCTCCGTACTCCCACTCGCCAGGGCCAGAACAAGCTGTTCCAACGCCTGCTCCATGTAGGCGCAAAGGCGTTGTGCATTTACAGGTGCCAGCACCTGAGCCGTCAACACAAAACCTTCACCCAAATCATCCACTGAGAGGTTCACCGGGTAGTTCGTCCGCTCCACCGCTTCGAGCAGCTCGACCTCACGCCCCACGTCCGTTTCCAGGGTTTCCGGCGCACTGTAGCGATAATTGAGCAGACTGCTGAACAGCGGTGTCTGCCCAGCCAGTCCGCTGCAGTGCTGCGCCAGGGTCAACGGCGCATGCTCATGGCGCAGTAACTCCAGAAGCAAGCCATGCAACGCCTTGAGACTCGCCTCGACGCCCCGGTCGTCCACATCAATCCGCAGCGGCAGCGTGTTAATAAACAGTCCCAACCCACGCTCCGCCTCCTTACCACCGTGCATGCGTCCGAACAGTACCGTTCCAAATACGACGGACGCCCTACCTGTCGTGCGTGACAATACCAGCCCCCAGGCCAGATGCGCGATGCTCGCCGCACTCACACCCAAACGCCGCGCCTGAACACGTATCGCCATCGCCAGCGATGGCGACAACGCTTGCCGAAACTCCGACAATCCGCCACCATCCCCTTGCACATCCAGCAACCCAAATGGCGCCGTCGGCTCATCGATATCGCCCAGCAGTTCACTGAAAAACGCTTCATGCGCCTCCTGGCTCAATCCCAAGCGAGCCTGTGCCACATAGTCGCGATAGGGTACCGGAGCGGGCAGATCAACCCCCTCATCATGCTCAAGAGCCCAAGTCTCCTCAAGCAGTACGTCCAGGGCGGTATGGTCCATAACCAAGTGGTGTACAAGCAGCGTCAGCACCCAGTGTCCCGTCACCTCGCTCACCAGACAACGCAGCAACGGCGCCTCCCCAATATCCAGGCAAGCCATCTCTGTAGCGGATGCGACAAAGGCTACCGGGAGACGGGCCTGGCGCCACACCACCTGCACCGGCTCCTCCAACCCATCCCAGAAAAAACTGGTTCGCAACACATCGTGGCGATCGATCACACGCTGCAACGCATTCAAAAAACGATCCAGAGCAGCACGCTGCGTAAAGCCCAGCCGGGCGGATAACAGATAAGGGTCCTGCCCCTGCGACGTCAAAGAGTGAAACAGGATGCCCTCCTGCAACGGCCCCAGCGGATAGATATCCGCCACATTGGCTGCGCCTCCCGCCACCTGCTTCACGATCCGGTCAATCGACACCTGGCTCATCGACACCATGGACAGCATCTCCGGCGTGATGGCGTCAGCGCCTTCCGGCACCCGGTTTGGCGGCGCTTCGGAGATCTCGTTCATGCAACATGTGTGGGCTGCCAGCTCGAACAGTGTCGGCGTTCGGTACAACGTACCGATGTCCATCACCAACCCCTCCGCATGTAACCGAGAGGCCAGCTTTACCGCCAACAACGAGTGACCACCCAGCTCGAAGAAGTTGTCCCGGCGCCCTATCTGCGACACCTGAAGCAACTCGCTCCAATGACGCGCCAGATTCGTCTCCAATTCGCCTTGCGGCGGCTCATAGGTCCGCTCCCCATAGGCTTCCTCCTCCGGAGCCGGCAGACTTCTCCGATCCAACTTCCCGTTCGGTGTCAACGGCAGCTCGCTCAGTCGCACGTAGGCCGATGGCACCATGTAGGCAGGTAAGCAATGCACCGCTGTGGAGCGCAACGTCTCAACTTCCAACCCTTCGTCCCCCAGGTAGTAGGCCACCAACCTTGGGCCCGCTTCCCCATCCTCCCTGGCAGCCACAACCGCCTCATCAACCCCTTCCACCTTTGCCAGCACCGCTTCAACCTCACCCAGCTCGATACGAAAGCCCCGAATCTTGACCTGCTGGTCGTTACGCCCCAAAAACTCGATGCTGCCATCCTCACACCAACGTCCAAGGTCGCCCGTCTTGTAGATCCGGCACTTAGTATGACCTTGGAACGGATCGGGCAGAAAACGCTCAGAGGTCAGCCCCGGGCGATTCAGATAACCCCGCACCACACCATCGCCACCAATATAGATCTCCCCCTCACCCCCAACAGGCACAGGCTGGCACTCCCGGTCGAGAATGTAGATCCGCGCATTGGCAACAGGCCGGCCGATCGGTACAGGATCAGAGCTATCCGGCCCACACAATTGAGATGTTGCAAACAAGGTTATTTCGGTCGGTCCGTAAGCATTGATCAACCCAACATGTTTCGCCCAGCTTCTTGCCGTACGTACAGCCAGGACCTCACCACCCGAAATGACCGTCTTAACACAGGACGGAAGATATTCTGGTTTGCACAAAACCATAGCCGACGGCGGCAAGATGATATGGGTAACACGCAGTTGGCTCAAAGTGTCAAGCAACGCATCACCGGGAACCAATGCTTCGCGTTCGGCTAAACAGAGGCAACCTCCGTTACACAGCGCCATAACAAGTTCTCCCACACTGGCATCAAAACTCAGCGAGGCGAATTGCAAAATACGATCACCGGGCTGAACACCAAAAACTGCTGCTTTGGTGATCAAGCCGTTTAAATTCCTGTGTTCGACCATCACCCCTTTCGGCCGGCCAGTAGAGCCGGAAGTGTAGATAACATAAGCTAAGTGTCTTGGTCTAAGACCAACTCGCTCAGGCGACAAATTGTCAGCGGGAAGACCTTCCCAAAGCGCAGCAGCCGTTTGAACATTGACACAGTATCCAGTCAAAAAAACATCGCGCAGCGCCCTCTCGCCTACCGAGTCCATAAGCAGGATTAACGGCTTGCTATCCTCAAGCATGTAGGCCAAACGTTCCTGAGGATAACTGGGATCCAACGGCATATAGCCCCCACCTGCCTTCAGGGTCGCTAGCAACGACACCACCATCGAAGCGCAACGCCCCATACAGATCGCCACCAGAGAGTCCGGCACCACACCTTGCTTCCGCAGGTAGTGCGCCAGACGGTTCGCCTGCTGGTTCAATACCTCATAGCTGAATTCAGTATCACCCTCTACAAGCGCAATAGTCTGCGGCCTATCCTTCGCATATTGCTCAAACAGGGTGTGAAAAAAACGCTCTTTAGGATAGTCGACAGCCGTCGCATTCCAACCATAGAGAACCTGCTGACGCTCCTCGTTCCTCAGCCAGGACAAGTGACCGACAGGACAACCGCCTCCCTCTTTCAAGACCGCGCTTATCAGCAGATCAATGCGTTGGCACATATCCTCGACCAATGGCCGCTCCAGCAGATCGGGATCATAGTTAAACTCCATCACGACATCGCCGTCCAGATGATAATCCTGCAAATGCATGGCTAGCGTTGTCTGTTCAAAACGGTGACGGATAGCGCGAACATTAATTTTTGTTTCGCCCAGATTAAGATTGACGGGGAACTCCTCAAAGGAAAAAATGACATCGAATAGCTGGCGCCGGCCAGACTGGGCTAGTCGTAAAAGACGATTGATATCGGCAATAGGAAAACGCTGATGGCGATAGCAGCGGCGCATCTCACCAGCAACGCGATTCATCAGTTGATCAAATGACATCTGCACATCAACCGAGACACCGAGAGGAATGACAGATGCAAACACCCCGATAGCACGCTTGCGGTGCGCACCGCTCCGATTATGCACCGGCATACCAATCACAACCTCATCAAGTCGAGAGACACGGGCAAAATAGAGCACTAGAATAGCCGTCATTGCATGGGTTATGGTGCACCCAAACTTATGCGAAAGTGCTTTAAGCTCTCGATAGCGGATGCGCTTGATGGTCAGCAATACCTTACTATCCGAATTGGTGAAAACGTGGTTACTTTTGTCGCTTGGCGAAAACAGAAGCGAAGGCATTATCGCAAACCGGGATTGCCAATAACCGGCATCTTGTTCATAACGCGAAGATGAGAGATATTTTTGATCGTCTCTTAAAAATTTCAAATAAGAAACGCCGGAATATTGGTCGTGTGATTCGTTCTTCAGATACTGATTATATCGGTCGGCAATCGCCTGACAAATCAGAGATACACTCGTGCCATCAACAATAATATGGTGATAGCAATTCACCATGTAGACGAGCGTTTCGCTCTCTCTTACTAGTTGCGCATTCCAAAGCAAACCACCTTCTAATTTGAACGGTGCATTGAACAATGACAAGATATGATCCCTGGCATGACCACGCGCATCAGCACCATCGGAAAAGTCGACGCATTCCAATTCAACATTCACGTTCGGCTCCACATACTGTCTAACTGTATTGCCTTCACTTCTAATTACTATACGCAGAGCATCATTGGCATTAACGACATCACTGAATGCCGCATTCAGAACATTTTTATCAAAAGGGCCCTCGATTTTCAGAATCGCACCGAGGTTATAACAAGGCGATTGGTGACTCAACATCTGGTCCATCCAAATCACCTGCTGTACAGACGTTAAAGCATAATCTTCACTCACTTCTCTTTACCTCACACATCTTCCCCGAATATCCAGAAAACGCCATTCACGCCGACAGCTTATGAAGCGCGTTCTTTGATCTGGACATTAACATCGAATATGGCAGTAACTGTGGCAATACGTCGCCCTACCTCAGAGACAATCCTCTGAAGAACGATAGAGACGCTCTGCGACGTACTAAGCGCGCAGTTACAACATTGGGAGTAGTAGCTGGCTAAACCGGTTAAACCGATTTATCGAAGTAATATATTATTAGAAGCAATAATGATTGAATGAATTCCGTTAGCATGGTCGTTTCCTTGTCTACTGTTTTTCACTTTCTATCCGCCATCATCTCTTGTCACTACCTGATTTTAGTTTTGTTATCAATCTTTAACATAGGACAAGTTATTCTGACGCATAAAAATGGTGTTTTATATTTTCTTCAATGCACACCCTACAGCTTTGGTGTACAAGTGATATCTCTGCCTCTCAAACGAATATTTTATTGCATCTCCTCTGTATCGAAATAATCCCGAATAGAATATCACTAGTGTTGTCATTTTACTTCACACTTCAAGATATATATTTCCTCACTGCTGCCCTACTAACCAAATTCATTATTAAGAGCACTAATTAAACACTCAATGTAAGCAAGCAATTATTTTCGCCAAACAAACACTGATTATTAAAATCGGCGCTGGGTTGTCTGGCCATCCACAGCCAATCTATCCAATTAGTACGGAAAGGCTTGTATAACTTCCTAGTCATACAACTACTTTTCCACCAACCTAGAGACCGCTTCATGCCCTAAGTCATGAAACCGAAGATTGGTGATCCCGGCGCTCGGCAGAGCCTCAAACCAAACCTTATTAGTCCTGTAGAGACGCCTCTTGCCATCACGCCACGGCTCCCCATAGAAGATCAGCTCTACACCCTTTGGCCTAACAGAATGACTGACGGTTTAACGAAGCACCCAAACAGCCCGCTTTGATAGCGGTACGGTCCTGGCGCTGCCATTTTTGGTTTCATTGCAAGCGCCCAAGAATCGACATCTATTCATCACCCGCATGTCTGACCCTCAATGTCTCCGGTCATATTCAACTGGATACCTCCAAGGCATAGCAAATCCGCCACACAAGCACACTACCCGACCAACACTGCATGAGCCGTTTCGTGCGACGGGCCATTCTCTGTTATACAGATCCTTTACCCCACAAAAGCTATGACCAACGACGTCAGTGGATACTAGATAGACTCAAAGAACTTACTGGCCGTTCTCGATTGACTGCTGTGGCTATACCCTGATATCGAATCATTATCACCTTGTCTTGGTTGTGGATCGCGATGCCGCAAAAACCTGGACCCTGGATGAGGTGATCGAGCGCTGGCAAAAACTGTTTAAGGGTTTGGCTCTGGTGGATCGCTACCGATCCGGTCAGTACCTCTCCCCCGTCGAATGGGATGCATTGGGTAAGCTGGTGTCAAAGTGGCGGGAGCGGCTCTCGGACATCAGTTGGTTCATGCGCCGTCTCAACGAATCCGTGGCGCGCCAGGCCAACCAGGAAAACCGGTGATCCGGTCCATTCTGGGTGGAGCGGTTCAAATCTCAGACCCTGCTGGACGAGAAGGCGCTGGCTGACCTATGTGGATTGAACCCGGTAGGCGTAAAAATGGCTCCAATACCGGAAACCTCGAAGTACACCCCAATCGCAGAACGCATCGCTGCGGCAAAAGCAGGCGGAGCAGGGAATCAAACTCAAAAGGATGTAGACCAACCCGCGCATCTGCTGTCGTTCGTAGGGAACCCCCGGAAAGAGATGCCCAAGGGTCTGCCCTTCAAGCTGGCGGATTATCTCGAACTGGTTGACTGGACCGGTCGTATCCTTCGAGAGGACAAACGGGGCTCCATAGCTCAAGATATCCCCCCGATTCTGGAGCGCCTGCAAATTGATCCACAGCACCGGTCCTATCTGACGAAGAGTTTTGAGAGTCGATTCAAAGGGCTGGTCGGTACGGCCAGCGCTCTCAAGCGTGCTTATTAACAATATTGGGTATCGAAGAAGTCCCGGGTGATCAGCCTGTCAGCAGTTGTTTGCATAGTCTAAGTCACTCAACCCCCAAACCATGGAGACGGATCTGCGCTTGCGGAGAACTCCTTTCTCCTGGTTTCCATAATAGCTGCTAGAGACACCCATGCATCTCGATTGATAAGAGAAAAAGTGGATTGAAGCACCACAAAGAAGCCCTTCATTTTTAATCGATTCGCAAAGATTCTACAGATTTTGGTGTGGTTACATAAACATCTGATATCTCATGGCCCACTATACCTAAAAAATCTAATCTATACTGTCCAGTCAACAAGCCTTTCTGATCAGTAATACCATCACTCTCTTTACCTGTTACATTTGGGATTGTTGAATTCATTATAGAAGTATCCCATCTTGACAATAGATTGCTAACAACAACATTCCCTTCAACTTCATAATTTTCTGCACCCTTGAACCTAATCCAAGATGAACCATTAACAAAGGTATTTCTGTATATGTAAGAATTATAGTGCTTCCCGTTATAAGCAGTATTGTGCGCCCACATCATACCTACTGTCCCTTGATTATTTTGGGGGAGCCTTACTCTGTTCCAGCAAACTTCTTGATCATGGGGAGTCCCCATGCCGGTGGGTGTATTATATCCAAAACCCATTTGTTCGCCGTCAACATTATCAAAAGCTTCATTGGCTCTGGTAGTAGCAAAAGAAACCGTTTGTTTTCCAAAAAAACCGGCGTTAGAGTCACTATTTCTAACTGTGTTTTCTTCAACCAACCAGTACGACAGACCATAAGCTTCTACATACGAACCGTTGTACCCTCGATTATGTATCTCAGTCAGAGTGTTATGCTTATATAAGAAGTAATTTTTATGTGTGCCGGTATCTGAAACAAATACTGTTGAAGTATTATCTGTCCCAACTTGACCTGGAAGCAAATTATGAAATTGATTCCGCCACCAAGTAGATCTTGAA
>JARRNW010000004.1:0-29664 GCA_037384565.1 Candidatus Thiodiazotropha sp. | reverse complement strand
GAATCCAGCTGCCGGCATTACTGTCTCTACCCAATTACATTGAGGAAGAGCGCGCCATGCTGCAGAAGATCTCGGACCTGGCCCTGAAACAGGCTGAGCGACTGGAAATCGATGCGAAAGTGATAATTGAATAGTCCGTTTTTCGTTTCATATCTATCGTAGGTTCCTTCAATCCCCTTACGTGAATGTCCCAATACGGCTTCGGCCACTTCGTTAGGGCAATAGAAAAACGTTTTTAGCCCGGTAACCCCGCATTTCACTCGTACAATCCAGTGTTTTCCCCGTATCGGCCTTGATCTGATCTCCCGGCTTCATCGCCTCCACTGTTTTGCAGGACAGGGGTTTGATACGCTACGCCGTTGCCATTGGCATCCTATTAAATTGGTAGCCCTTTGTCCGACGTGAGACGGCAAAAGATAGCGGAAAAACGATAAATACTTGGAATCCGACGTGAGACGGCAAAAGATAGCGGAAAAACGATAAATACTTGGAAATCAATAAGTAGAGCAGCGTAACGGCATGAGTTCATCAGGAAAAACCAAGCAACACACCCCAATGATGCAGCAGTATTTAAGCATCAAGCGGGAACACCCCGACATGCTGGTGTTTTACCGGATGGGGGACTTCTACGAGCTGTTCTTCAGCGATGCCGAAAAAGCCGCGCGCCTGCTGGACATCACGCTGACCAAACGCGGCCAGTCCGCGGGTCAGCCCATACCCATGGCCGGGGTGCCCTACCACGCCGCCGAGGGATATCTGGCCCGTCTGGTCCGGCAGGGCGAGTCCGTTGCGATCTGTGAACAGATTGGTGATCCCGCTACCAGCAAGGGTCCGGTGGAACGCAAAGTGGTGCGTATCGTCACCCCCGGTACCCTTACGGATGAGGCGTTGCTCGAGGAGCGGCGAGAAAACCTGCTGGTCGCAGTCAACGAACAGGGAGAGGAATTGGGTGTTGCCGTGCTGGATCTGGCCAGTGGGCGTTTCTCCGTACTGCA
The DNA here is from genome assembly GCA_037384565.1 of Candidatus Thiodiazotropha sp. Lineage (GTDB taxonomy): Bacteria > Pseudomonadota > Gammaproteobacteria > Chromatiales > Chromatiaceae > Thiodiazotropha. Next base: position 28,669 of record JARRNW010000004.1, on the reverse strand, counting down.
GACCCAAGGACGGGAGGCGTTGCGCAGTGAACTGGAACGACTGGCGCCTGCGGAGATCCTGCTGGATGAAGATTCCCCACTCGTCGATACCTTGCAGCTTCGTTGTGGCGTCACCCGTCGCCCGGGCTGGCATTTCGACACGGATTCGGCGACGCATCTCCTGACCCGTCAGTTCGGCACCCGGGATCTGGGCGGTTTCGGCTGTCAGCACCTCCCCTGGGCGGTGGGTGCGGCGGGCTGTCTGCTGCAGTACGTTGAAGAGACCCAGTTTGGCAGCCTGCCACACATCCGCGGACTGCGTGTCGAACAGCTGGATGACAGCATCATCATCGATGCCGCCACGCGACGCAATCTGGAACTGGTACACTCCCTGAGCGACCAACCGCAACATACTCTGGCGGGCATCCTGGACCGCACCCTGACTCCGATGGGCAGTCGCATGCTGCGACGCTGGATCAACCAGCCTCTGCGCGATCGCACCCGAGTGACCCAGCGCCATGCCACGGTACAGAGTCTGCTGGAGAGCGATCTGTTTCAGCCGATCCAGGAACTGCTCAAAGAAATCGGCGATGTGGAACGCATACTTGCCCGTGTGGCCCTGAAAAGCGCCCGCCCCCGGGACCTGGCAACCCTGCGCGACACCCTGGCCATGCTGCCCAATCTGCAAAATCAGCTGTCCCAGCTCGATGCCCCCCTGACCCAGTCCCTGAGCCTGGAAATTGGTGAACATCCCCAACAACAGGATCTCCTGCAACAGGCGATCATCGAGCAACCCCCCATGCTGATTCGGGACGGTGGTGTGATTGCGCAAGGTTATGATGCGCAACTTGATGAACTTCGGGCATTGTCCCAGAACGCCGACCAGTTTCTCCTTGACCTGGAAAAGCGGGAGCGGGAGCGAACTGGCCTGACAAACCTCAAGGTCAGTTACAACCGGGTTCATGGCTATTACATCGAGATCAGCCGCGCCCAGTCCGATAAGGCGCCGGATGACTATATCCGGCGTCAGACCCTGAAGGGGGCTGAGCGCTTCATCACTCCGGAATTGAAAAAGTTCGAAGATCAGGTGTTGAGCGCCCGGGAGCGATCATTGGCCCGGGAGAAGCAGCTCTATGAGCAACTGCTCGAATCCCTGTGTGAGGCGTTGCGGCCGCTGCAACGGTGCGCGGAGGGACTGGCGACCCTGGATGTACTGAGCAACCTGGCGGAACGGGCGGATGCCTTGTCTCTGGTTCGCCCCGAACTCAGCGATGAACCCGGTCTGGAGATCCGCGACGGTCGTCATCCGGTGGTGGAACAGGTGAGTCAAAATCCCTTCGTCGCCAACAGCGTCTGTTTCACCCCGAATCAACGCATGCTCATCGTCACCGGACCGAACATGGGCGGGAAATCCACCTTCATGCGTCAGGCCGCACTGATCACACTGCTTGCCTATGTGGGAAGCTTTGTCCCGGCCGGCGCGGCCAGACTCGGACCGATCGACCGGATCTTCTCCCGCATCGGCGCCTCGGACGATCTGGCCGGCGGGCGTTCCACTTTCATGGTCGAGATGGAAGAGACAGCGAACATACTCCACAATGCCACGGACCAGAGCCTGGTGTTGATGGACGAAATCGGCCGCGGCACCTCGACCTTCGATGGACTCTCTCTGGCCTGGGCCTGCGCGGTGGAACTGGCCACCCGGCTGCGCGCCTACACGCTGTTCGCCACCCACTACTTTGAACTCACCAGCCTGCCGGACGAATATCCGGGCATCGCCAACCTCCATCTCGATGCGGTGGAGCATGGCGACAGCATCGTCTTCTTGCACGCGGTGAGGGAGGGGCCTGCAAACCAGAGCTATGGACTGCAGGTCGCAACACTGGCCGGGGTTCCCAAACCGGTGATCCAGATGGCCCGCCAGCGCCTGCTGGAACTGGAGAACAGTGCACAGCGCCATGCGGATCAGCAGCAAAGCCAGTTGCCCCTGTTCGACTCAGCCCCGAGGGAACCGGAACCCTCGCCGCTGGAGCAGTTGTTGAGTGAAATCGACCCCGACGATTTGACCCCGAGACAGGCCCTCGAAACACTCTATCGGCTCAAACAACAGATGCATTCCGATCCGGTATAACTCCCGGATCAAACGGGATGGGAAACGGCTCCGTACAAACCTATCAGGAGAGATCATGAGCGATCACGTATACAAGAAAATCCAACTGGTTGGTTCATCCGCCACCAGCACCGATGACGCCATTCGCAACGCCATCGCCCGGGCCAATGAAACCATCAGTCACATGAATTGGTTCGAGGTAGTGGAAACCCGTGGACACATCGAGAACGGTCAGGTCTCACACTGGCAGGTGACCCTGGATATCGGCTTTCGACTCAAGGATTGAGTCTCGTGTAGTGTCCTATACAAATCATACATTTAGACGAGGCATGTCTTGAGTTGGCATTTAAATCGCCTACCTCGCCCTGCGGGAAGCCACTCAAGCCACGATTGCCGCGTTGCAGCCCTTGGCCCGAAGGAAATGCCCTTGGGGTACGCCTTGCACTCGCGGCTTGAGTGGCTTTCTAAATACACGATTTATATAGGACACCACACTAGCTAATCCAGGAATTTCAGTGACAGCTCGCCCAGGGTAATGCTGTCGCCATCTTGCAAGGCGACACCACCTGCCTTGATGGGCTGGCCATTGATCTTCGGGATATTTTCTCCCCCGACCTTGAGCAGAAAGTAGCCGTTGTGGCGATGATTGATCAGTACCAGATCTCCCCCAGGATTGCCGACACTGAAGAATGCCCGATCGATGACCCGCTCTTCACCGGCATGCTCGCCCGCCATGAACTTCACCCGGGCACTCGATTCCAGATCTAAAACCGACTCGGATTCCATCTGAGTGGCGGCATGTACGGGAGGGGTACTTGAACGGGATCTAAAATCTTGATCGGATACTTGCGAAACGGCAGCGACCGGTGACGATTTCACAGAAGTACTAGAAAGCGCTTCGGCAGACCTGGGTTTGAGAACCACGGTACGGTCCGGATCATCGAGATCCTGGGGTTGGGGCTGAGCGATGTAGCGCATACTGTATTTGCCGATTTCAATCAAATCACCGTGCTTGAGATATCGCTTGGTGACAATCGAACCGTTTACCCGGGTACCGTTGGTACTGCGCTCGTCTTCGATGGAAAAACCCTGGTAGACACGCAGCAGGCTGGCATGATGGCGACTCACCGAGCGATCACCCAGACAGATGTCGCAGGTACTATCCCGCCCGATCGACATGCGCCTTTGTGAAAGTTCGACCTCTTGCGGCGTGCCGTCGTCAGTCAAAATAACGATTTTCTCCATACCGTCATCCACCCAGGTATTTAATTCTACTCAACCAGCATTCACATCTTGCGGACGTACCAGTATTACCGAGATATTGTCGATACCACCCATCCGACAGGCGAAATCGATCAACTCCTCCGCCTGTTGTTCCAAATTTAATTCTTTATTTTCAAGGATACTTTGCATTTCGTCATCCGTCACCATACCGGTCAGGCCATCCGTACATAGCAGATAGACATCACCAGGATTCCATTCCATCTCATCCACATCAACAACCACCTGGGCTTCGGAGCCCAGGGCGCGGGACAGCACATTGGTGGGAACACCGGCCAACATCGCCTCTTCGATACAGCAAAAGTCGCCGATATTAACCATTTCCTGAATCAACGAATGATCCTGTGTCAACTGCCGCAGCTCCCCCTGCCGCCAGAGATAGAGACGCGAGTCCCCCACATGGGCATGGATCAATCGTCGCCCCAGGAACAAGCCCACTACAAGTGTGGTGCCCATGCCCTGATAGTCAGGCACCTGATCCGCCAGCTCAAAAATCGCCTGATTGACCGAGCTGATCGCGTCCCTGATCTGATCCGCCCCGATCGCCTCTCCGTCCCACAGGCGACCGGCCAACTGGCTCACAAGGAGATCAACCCCCAGACCGCTGGCCACTTCCCCCGCGTTGGCGCCGCCCATGCCATCGGCCAATATCAGCAGACCCGCTTCCGGATCGCCACCGATTGCATCTTCGTTATGTTCGCGTACTCTACCCTTATCGGTACGCATAGCGACTTCTAAAATCAAGCGGATTCCCCATTCGCTGCCCGCCACATTCCCCATGTGGCGGGTCGCAGTATCCCTTACTGCGTTTTATTGTTCGCCTGTTTGGCTTCTTCCTGATCCATCTCTGTCAGAATCTGGTTCATTTTCCGTGCCGGCATATAGCCTGGCAGCATTTTTCCACTCTCCAGGAAGATCGCAGGTGTGCCGTTGACACCCAGGGACTGACCCAGTTGGTATTGCTGCTGTACCGGGTTGTCACACTCTTTGTCGGGAATCTCCTTTCCAGCCTTGGCCTGGGTCATAGCCTCGTTGGGATCATCGGAGCAGAGCACCGACACGGCTTTTTTGTAGGAATCGCTGCCGATACCGGCCCGTGGGAACATCATATAGCGGACCCGGATCCCCAGATCATTATAGTCCTTAACCTCGGAATGCAATTTTCGACAATACCCGCAATCGATATCCGTAAACACGGTAATTGTATGTAGGGTCTTTTCCGGTGCGAAAATCACCATCTTGTCCTCACCGACCGCCTCGATCGCATCCGCCTTGGCCTGATCGACCTTTGGCGAGGTGAGATCCTTGCGGTCTGTCAGATCATACAGATTACCGCTGAGCAGATAGTGGCCATCCCCGGAGACATAGAACAGTTGGTTGCCCATCATCACTTCGTACAAGCCGTCGATGCTCGTGGACTGGATGCTGGTAATCTCGGTATCCTTGAGGAGGCCGGCCAATCCCTGTTGGATGTTGTGCACCGTCTCATCCGGTATCGCATCCTCCGCCAAAACGGTCCCCGTCGTAACAAACATGGCAAGAACGCCGCGAATCAGAACCCGTGACAGGCCCTGTGTAAAAGCTGGTTTCATGAAATCAATCCCGAAAATTCTGATATTGGAGCGGCAACCCATAGTCGGCTTGACGCAAAAGTGCGATGACCTGCTGCAGATCATCCCGTTTCTTTCCGGTCACACGCACCTGATCACCCTGGATCTGTGACTGGACCTTAATCTTGCTGGCCTTAACATCCTTGATCAGCTTCTTAGCGATTTCCGTCTCGATCCCCTGCTTGATGATCACAGTCTGACGGGCCGCGTTGAGACTGGTCTGGACGTCCTGAATATCCATGGCAGCAATATCAACGCTTCGTTTGACCAGTTTCTGGCGCAAAATATCCATCATCTGGTTGAGTTGGAACTCCTGTTCGGCTCTAAGCGTGATCTCGTTCTCCGTCTGTTCGAACGTCGCCTCGACACCCTTGAAATCGAAACGGGTTCCGATTTCACGATTGGCCTGATCAACCGCATTGCGTACCTCCTGCAGATCGACTTCGGACACAATATCGAAAGACGGCATTTAAATACTCCTGTTTATTAAGTAGTTGCCTAGAATCACCCAGACAAAGGCGGAGATTATACAATAGTTTACTGAGGAACAAGCGGATGTAGCTTCCCAGTCTCCCAATACCGGATCCGCTCAGATTTGTTTCAGCCCCGGGGATGGTGCCTGCGGTGCAGGCTTTTAAGTCGCTCACGGGCCACATGGGTGTAGATCTGGGTAGTGGAGAGATCACTGTGCCCGAGCAATAACTGGACCACTCTGAGGTCTGCGCCATGATTGAGCAAGTGGGTCGCAAACGCATGCCGCAATGTGTGAGGAGAAACCGAATGGGTGATCCCCGCCATCACCGCATGCTTTTTGATGCGGTACCAGAATGCCTGTCGGGTCATCCCGCCGCCACGCCGCGTGGGAAACAGATGATTACATATCCGCCCCCCCAGTAGCTCCTCTCGCAACCCTGACAAGAAACGCTCCAGCCAGTTCAGGGCCTCATCACCCAAGGGCACAAGCCGCTCTTTGCCCCCCTTACCAACCACCCGGACGACACCTTGAACCAGACTGACCTGTTCCGCTCGAAGATCAACCAGCTCCGAGACTCGTAACCCGGTGGCATACAGCACTTCAAGCATGGCCCGGTCACGCATACCCTCCGGATCATCCAGATCGGGCGCCTCGAGTAATGCCTCAACCTCTTGTTCAGACAAGGACTTAGGTAGGGGACGCCCGAGTTTTGGCGCTTCGATGCGCACACTGGGATCGACATCCAGCAAGCCCTCGCGCAAACAGTATTGATAGAACTGGCGAATGCAGGAAAGAAAACGTGCCGTGGAACGGGGTTTGACGCCCAAGCCGTGCAGACGAGCCAGATAGCTCTGGAGATCCTGACGCCGCACCCCGAGCAGCGACCCATCCACGGACACCAACCAGTCGGAAAGTTTACGAAGATCCGACTGATAGGCAGCCAGCGTGTTGCGACTGAGTCCCCGCTCCATCCAGAGCGCATCTGCGAATGATTCGATCAATTCTCCGTCAGTCTGCATCGTGATAGCTATTTTTAACCCGGCCGTCACTAATTATCACACGTCGGCCCATCATGAGACACTACACTAGGCTTAGGGCCTTGGGTGTATTAAGTCTGATGACCTGATCAGTATGAGAAAAACACCCCCCGGGAACAGGCCCCAAGGCGGCAGAATAATTTCCACAGATCCTGTGGATAACTTTGTGGGTAAGGTGAGTCCATTCCTTCTCAGCCCTTATGGGAACTGCGTCTGATTTAAATCGTGCAATTTCTATACAATCACAGTTAATCATTATTTTTCATGATATTACGTGCCTTTCTTTATAATTTAATTTAGGTAATTTCATTAAACCGTCATTTAACTCTAACGACTGAAACAAATGTGCATAAGAGGTCTTGACAGCGCCCTGTTAGCATGAGTGAAGAGTGCCGATTTCTCCGTGTTCGTCTTAATCTATTAAACGTTGATCATCTCAAAATGGGGACATTTGCCCATTGACGAATTCAACCCTCAAACTGATGACCGGTTCAGGGTAAAATAGGGATTTGCACATACTTGAAATCAAACACCATCAACATGCCCCAATCATCCGCCCCATTCTGGAAAAGGCTTTCACTGGAAGAAATGTCCCGCGAACAGTGGGAGTCCCTGTGCGACGGCTGCGCCAAGTGCTGTCTGCAGAAACTCGAGGATGAAGATACCTGTGAGATCTTCTTCACCAATATCGTCTGCGACTTGCTGAATCTGGAAAGCTGTCGCTGCACCCACTACGCAGAGCGCTCGGTGCGAGTGCCAAACTGTGTCACCCTGTCTTCCGAAGACCTGCGTGATCCCTATTGGCTGCCGCCCACCTGCGCCTATCGTCTCCTCGCGGAACACCAGGAACTGCCGGACTGGCATCCTCTCAACCATCAGGGTGATACACGACCGATGATCATCGGCGGTCATACCATCCGGGGACGGGTTGTGCGGGAAGCCGAGGCGGACGACTGGGAACACCACCTGATCGACTGGGTTTAAAAGCACTCGACCAAGATAAATAATATTCTTTTATTTATAAATAGTTACTAATTTTTTCTAGAACTCATGTCATCTGATTTTGCATTGATGCCATGACAATAAACAGAGTCAACATCAGCAAATGAGCACGCCAGAGCGCCCCTTCGATACCTTGGTACAACTCTTGGAATCCGGGGGATTGAAACTCGATATCTATGACATGGGTCGCCGGGTCTGCCCCATCCCCCATGCCAGTTTCCTTGCTTTCGAACGTACCGAGGTACCCTACCCCTATCCACTTCAGCAACAGGCCTGGTTCGCTCTGACACTGCATGACCCGTCCCATCCGGACATCGACCCAATGATCTGGTTCATCCATTTTCCACTGGACGAACAGGCCAAGTTACTGCAATCCGCCCGGGACGATTTTCTGCATCGACTCATGGACAATCTGACAGATCTCAAGCTTGTACGGGAACAGACGCCCGATCTCGATAAAGCGCTGAAGGACAACCCCTACCTGTTTCAGCCACGCAAGGAACGACTGGCCGTGCTCCACGCGCGACTGACCTGCGATCTCGGCAAGCCGCCCTCCCGATACTACGCACATGCCCGCTCCTACCTGACCGGCGACCTGAGTTGGGATCAATGGGCATTCATCGGATATCAGGGCATCGCCGATGTAGCGGCCCGGCTGGACTCAGATCCTGAAAGGCAACAGATTAGCGCCGCCATCGAAAAGTTACCCCCTGCCCCCCTGGAGGCACTCTGTCACTGCCTGGAAAATCGTGTCGTCTCAAATGCCCTCGCCGAAGCGTTACTGAATCGTCTCCAGATTGAACTGCAGCAACCCGAACCTGATCCGCAGGTGCTGATATCGACTGTGAGGGGAATATCACAATCGGCATCAAATGATTATCGTAATAAGCTGATTAATATTATTTTATTAGATGACATTTCGACCCAGACCGAGCTCCTGGCAAGTATTGCGGGACGCGCCTGGGAAGCCCTGCAGGACAGCCACCTGCGGAACCTGTTTCTCGAACGACTTGCTCAGAACGAGGCGGGACAGGAGTTTTTCAATGCCATACTCAGCGATCTGCTCTATCTGCCGGACACCCGCCCGTTTCTGCAGACAAGCCTACGAGAAACCGAAAGGAGTGAGGCGTTCAATCTGGCGATTGGGCGGTTTTTTGCCCATGTCATGGCACCGCAGCCAACTCAAACGGATCCACGGAACCACTAACCCCGTCGTAAGGAATGTGGGCAGACCGCACCGAAGCACCTCATCGATGCGGTCGAGTCCCAATCACATGTTGCTGATCATGGCATCGCCAAAGGCGGAACAACTCAGTTCCACGGGATCATCCATCAGTCGGGCCAGATCGTAGGTTACGGTCTTGGCTGAAATGGTTTTACCAAGGCTTTCGATGATCAAGTCGGCTGCCTCGAGCCACCCCATATGGCGTAACATCATCTCCGCGGAGAGGATCAAGGATCCCGGGTTGACCTTATCCTGTCCGGCGTATTTCGGCGCGGTACCGTGGGTTGCCTCGAACATGGCCACCGTATCAGAGAGATTGGCTCCTGGTGCGATACCGATGCCACCAACCTGTGCCGCCAGGGCATCAGAAATATAGTCACCGTTCAGGTTGAGGGTGGCAATCACGCTGTATTCCGAGGGACGCAGCAGGATCTGCTGCAGGAAGGCATCCGCGATGACATCCTTGATGATGATCTCTTTGCCGGTATTAGGGTTTTTCAAGGTACACCAGGGGCCTCCGTCGAGTTCGACCGCACCAAACTCCTCCTTGGCGATTTCGTAACCCCAATTCTTGAAGGCGCCTTCAGTGAACTTCATGATGTTCCCCTTGTGCACCAGGGTCACTGAATCATGATCGTTGTCGATGGCGTATTGGATCGTCTTGCGCACCAGTCGTTTGGTACCTTCGCTGGACACGGGCTTGACACCGATACCCGAGGTGGCCGGGAAGCGGATCTTGGTTACCCCCATCTCGTTCTGCAGGAAATCGATCAGTTTTTTGGCCTCGGCACTGCCCGATTCCCATTCGATACCGGCATAGATATCCTCCGAGTTTTCGCGGAAAATGATCATATTGGTCTTTTCAGGCTCTTTCAACGGACTGGGGGTCCCGTCAAAATAACGCACCGGGCGCAAACAGACATACAGGTCGAGTTGCTGACGCAGTGCCACATTGAGGGAGCGGATACCACCACCGACCGGAGTGGTCAAAGGCCCTTTGATGGAAACCACGAAATCCTTGACCGCCTCCAGGGTCTCGTCAGGGAGCCAGGTTTCACTGTCGTAGACCCGGGTAGCCTTTTCCCCCGCGTACACCTCCATCCAGGCGATCTTCCGCTCGCCTCCATAGGCCTTTTCCACCGCGGCATCAACGACCTTGAGCATCACCGGGCTAATATCCACACCGATTCCATCACCCTCGATATAGGGAATTATGGGATTATTGGGTATCTGCAACGCCCCGGTAGAGGCGTCTACACGTATCATTTCACCCTCGGTAGGTATCTCAATCTTGTCATATGCCATGGAATTATCCTGTGTAACGGTATTTTGGATTGCTTTTGTAGGATATTTGTCCGGCGGAGGCAAGCCCGGATTAAGAATCGCAACCTTTGAACGATACACTAGTGTAGTGTTCTATACCGCAGTAGAAAATCAGAAGCCCGCAGTAAAGGCAGCGTGGATCGTACGATCGGGAAACCATATCACGCCACCCCGCCCGTGAAGTTAAGAGTGACCAGATTGGACAGCCAAACAGATCAAAACCTGCTCGAAACCCTCCTCCAAACGTGGCAAAAAGTCATCGTCGGTAAACCGGAAATCCTCCAGACCGTCCTGATCAGTCTTCTGTGTCGCGGCCATATTCTGCTGGAAGACCTGCCCGGACTGGGAAAGACAACCCTGGCGAAAACCCTGGCAAAAAGCCTGAATCTGGATTTCAAACGGATTCAATGCACCCCGGACCTGCTCCCCGCGGACATCACCGGGGTATCCCTGTTCGACCAGAAGGCCCAGGGGTTTCGATTCCTGCCTGGACCGATATTCACCAATATCCTATTGGCGGACGAGATCAATCGCACATCCCCCCGCACCCAGTCCGCCCTGCTGGAGGCGATGGCGGAAAACACGGTCAGTGTGGACCGAAAGACCCGCAAACTACCCGCCACCTTTCTGGTGATTGCCACCCAGAATCCGATCGAGTTCAGTGGAACCTTCCCCCTGCCGGAGGCCCAACTCGACCGCTTCTTCATGCGCCTGTCTCTGGGTTATCCACAGGCCGATGAGGAGTCCCGTATCCTCAGGATGCATCAATTGGACGAGCCCCTCGAACCGATTGCACCGGTGCTCAATGAAGCCCAATTACTGCAGCTTCAGAAACGGGTCACGCGCATCCACCTGGACCAGAAAGTGGTCGATTACATCACCGCTCTGATACACGCCACCCGAATTCATAAAAAGGTGCGTCTCGGAGTGAGTCCGAGAGGTTCGATCGCACTGATGAAAGCGGCACAGGCGAACGCCCTGGTGCATGGCGAGGACTATGTGACTCCCCTGAGGGTACAGGAGATGGCGATTCCGGTGATGGCTCACCGAATGCTGCTGGGTAGCCAAAGCCTTTCGGATCATGACATTCTGCGGCAGATTCTGCAGCAGGTCCCGGTACCGGCGATGCCCCAGGACAGCAAGCACAAGGGCCAACACCACCAGAGTGATTGAGCGGATGGCTCAGGGCACATCATCAAGCATTTTCTCACCTCAAAACCTGGAACGGCTGCAACGCTGGATCAATCTGCACAGAATCCTCTGGTTTCTGACTCTGGTGTGCTTTTTCGTCGCATGGAACAGGGGGTTGGCCTTGTTGTACGGGGTCTTTTCACTCAGCCTGGCGCTGCTGCTGATCTCCCAGGTCATGCCCAGATGGCAGCTCAGAGGCATTCGTGTCGAGAGGATTTCCCCGCAGACTCTCACCGCGGGGAATGAGGCCAGACTGGTCTACCGCCTGAGTGGTCCCGCCCGCCGCTATCACACCCGGATTATCGATGACATCCCCTTCTCAGTCTCACCGGTTGAGGGCTTTGTTGCCTTCTGGGAGCGAAATACCGAACTGTCCTGCCCGGTTCAATGCGAACACCGCGGCCTGTTCACCCTGGATCAAATCACCCTCTCATCCGCCTACCCGTTTGGCATCCTCACCCATGAGCGTCGTCTCAGCAGCAAAACCGACCCGATATGGGTGCTGCCGAGACTCTATGAAGTCGGTGAACTTCCCGCCCCACTCCAGGCCGACATCAACAGCGATGGGGATTTGCCGATCCCGCAGCGGGGCGGTCACGACCAATTCCTCTCCATTCGAGAATACGCACATGGGGACAGTCTGCGCCACATACACTGGCGCGCCTCGGCAAGACAGCAACGCCTTGTAGTAAAGGAGTATGAACGCAGCGATCGCCCCTTACTGTTGCTGGCACTGGACTGCCGGGAAAGCTTCAACCGGGGCGAAGGCACCCGTTCCACATTCGAATACGCCATCTCGCTGGCTGCCTCGATGATTCGCCAGGCCACTCGGGAAGGCGTCGGGAGCGTCCTCATCGCAGAGGACGGGAAGCGGACCGAGATTTCGATTCCGGCCTATCAGACAGACCTGTACGAACCCTTCACCCGCCTCGCGGAACTGCAAGATACCGGACAACTAAGCAGCCGAGAACTGCTCGAAGAGGCCGTACATCGCTATCCACAAGCCAACCTGATTACCGGCTTCCGGTTACTGGATGACCCACGAATACCCGTGCTACCTCCCCACCTGACCCATATCGATTTTGAAATGGATGGGGAAAGCTTTCTGTTTCCCCTGCGGGATACCAAAACACAAACTCCCGGCCGTTTCGCCAACCGGCTTTGCTATCCGATCAGCCCACGCCTTTCGATGGAGGGTCTTTTCCGGTGAAACCGGCATCGATCAAGGTCAGTCTCTGGTACAGCCTGGTTTCAGGGGTAGCGGCCAGTGCCATAGTCTATGCCCACCTGGGCTGGCTGGCCGCCGGCCTCGGATTCCTCGTGACGGTACCGGTGAGTTACTGGATTTTGCTGCGGGTGCGGCGAACCGACGAGGCATCCAGCCCCTACGCGAAAAGCTCGGAACAGGTTGCCGCAGCAGGTCTGATTCTGTTTCTACCGCTGATCTTTCTAACCAGCCTGCTCAGCGGGTTGCTGGTTTTTCTCGGCTTCGGATTTCTCAGTCTGTTGCTGCAGACCCACGACAACCGCAGACTCTACCTGGGTCTGGGTGTGGGTTTCACCGCACTCATGGCCGGAGCGGTGGTCGCCAAGAGTGGTTACTACCTGGTATTTCTGATGGCCTACGCGGTGAATATCAGCATTACCCTGGGGTATGTCTATCTCGAACCCTTGAGCGAGCCCTCCCAACCGTGGCGATCCCGGGATCAGCTACGCTCGGTATTCTGGCTGATTGCCATCGCCGTAGTCATCTACCTCATTGTCCCCCGATTTCCGGCGGGCAACCTGGGGGCCCGCCCCGGTTCGAATCATTTCTACCAAAACCGGTCCTGGGAGCAGGAGGCGAAACAGACCCAGGGAATGGGTGATGCGGAAGAACGCTCTCAGTCGTTGCTCGAAAAGCTGGCGGAACAAATGCCTGATTCGAAAAAGCCCACATCCCAGAGCGCAACCGACTCAGATAATACTGCATATCGCTATCGGGGATTTGAGCAGTCTTTCGACATGGATAATCCGGATGACAGCGGAGACCGCTTCAGCAACATCATCCTGGCACGTATGCGTGCCGACCGCCCCCTCTATCTGCGCGCGCGGATCTTCGACACCTTCGACGGTCTGCGCTGGCACAGCTCCGCCACCACATTGAATAAACTCAAACTGGAGCGGGGTACCCTTGACCTGCACAGGGTACCCCCGGGATCCGAGGCATTCATCGAACACTATGAAATCACCCTGGAACAGAATCTGACAAACAACATTATGGCGGCGGCGATACCGGTCAAACTCCAATTCCCCGGAACGGTGATTGGCATCGACGCCTTCCGTCAACTTCAGGCACCAGACCTGCTGCGAAAGGGCACCGCCTATGCGGTAGACTCACTGCGTCTGCACCACCAGGGGCGCAGCCTTGCGGAACGCACCTATACGGATCTGCCCGGTTACCGGCAGCTACCCGATGACCTGGATCCACGCATTCCCGAACTGGCCCGGCGAATCACACGGGGCTTGACTACCCCGTTTGACCGGGCATTGGCGCTGGAAGCCCATCTCAGGAGCCATTACAACTATGATTTCGAATCCATATTCACCTCTCAGCACCAGACTCCTCTGAGTCGTTTTCTGTTCGAGACACGACGCGGTCATTGTGAATATTTTGCCAGTGCCTTGGCCATTCTGTTGCGCACACTGGATATTCCCAGTCGCCTGGTTACGGGATTTTCCGCCACGGACCTGAATCCACTGACCGGCTACTACGAAATCCATGCTCTCGACGGACATGCCTGGGTTGAAGCCTATATCGAAGGCCTGGGCTGGCTGGAACTCGAGCCAACCGCCTACTACGATATGCCCTCCCAATCCCGTCAGACGCTCTCTGCCGAACAGATCAATCAATATGTGGAGCGTCAACTACGCTTGGGAGAGACGGTTAATGCAGACCGTTTCAACCTTGATGCCCTGATGGGATCACTATGGCAACTGCTGTACCTGGCGGCAGTCTGGACAGGAGCCCACCTGAAGCTGGCATTGGTGTATGCATGGCCTTGGCTGACAGGTCTGATGGTTATTGCATTGATCGCACGCCTCAGCGGATCATGGCTGGGTCCGCGATGGCGTGCAAGAGGCATTCGAAAGGAGATTTACCGCAGAGTCGACAAATCTGACAGATACGTCATCAATGATTATATGGAAGGCATTGACCGTTTGTTGCGCAATGCAGGGCAACAGATCGCCCATGGAGCAACGATTGAGCAGTATCTGCAACAATTTCCGGATCTGGGCATTCGCTTCGACCCTGAAGAACTCGCTCTCAGCTTCAATACCACGAATTATGGAACGGGTTCTTGCGAGCAGGTCAGCGAGAAATATCGTCGGCTGTTCGATGCGATATACGAATTGGGATACGGAGAATTATCGAGACGCACCCAGCAACCTAAGTAGACACTGCAGTGGTATGAAACCGGGTGATCAAAGCGTCTTTAAAAACCGATCACTTCTTGGAAAATAGTAATTATCATAATTCAATGACATGACCACAGTATCGGTTTGTCCAACGATTTCCGCTCTTGGAACAAAACCGATGACACGGGAATCAGCACTGTTATCTCGATTGTCACCCATCACCAGATAGTGCCCTTCGGGAACCACAACAGACGAAAAACTGGATAACCGGCTACCTCCCAGTCGGCAACGCACCCGGTGAGTCACGGAACCGATGGTTTCGAAGCGATCCGTAAAGCCTTCCGTTGGTGAATCTGAAGCCTGTTGATCAGACCAATAGTTTAAGGGTCGACCATTGATCGAGAGTTGATTGTTGCGCATGGCGACCCGGTCGCCCGGTAGCCCTATCACCCGCTTGACCAATCGCTTATCCGCTGCTTCAGAGTCGAAAATCACCACATCGCCCCGCTGTGGATCGTCAAACCGATAGAGTGAAAGGTGGGTGAATGGAAACCTCAGATCGTAGGCCATCTTGTTGACCCAAACCCGATCCCCCTCGAGGATCGTCGGTTTCATGGAACCCGTTGGAACCGTGTTCCAATCCGCGATACTGCTGCGAAATACCAGCATGCAAAAGACGAACAGCAGGAATGATCGGTTTTCCCGCAAGGTTTGGATAATCCTGTGTTTCATATCGGTGCTACCTGAAGCTAAGGTCTGTAAAGGCGAGTTATGGTCTGTTGCTAGTGGAGCTGGCTATTGCCAAACTTTGACCCCAATAATGAGGAAATGTTCATCAGACTCCGCATTCACTCCGGCACCCGGCATGGGCTCCTTATGCCTGTAACCTGACCTCAAGGCAATCCCTGTCCTTGAGTATTCCACCAATCCAAGGGTCAACCGAAGATTCTGGCCTATACTTTGCTAGTTTGAAGTAGAAGCGGGAAAGAGATTCGCGGATAAGAATTTCAGGATATTCACAATACTGGAAACTATGCATATGACTTGCAACGTCGGCAAACTCGTATCGGAAGCAGTCGCCTCCTTGGATAGTGCAACGGATGTTCAATCCGCAGTACGCTATATGGCTCAACACAATCTCGGTTCTCTGGTTGTCACGGAAAACGGAAATGTATCCGGTCTCTTCACCGAACGGGACCTGCTGGTGCGCGTTGTTGGTGCCGGCAAGGATCCAAACGCACTAACATTGGGCGATGTGAGCACACGTAACCTGATCTCGGTGGCCTACAACAGTTCCTGTAAAAATGCGATCCGCTTGATGCGCTCCCATAAGTGCCGCCGCCTGCTGATTTATCATAAGGACGAACTCAAGGGGTTGGTCAGTATTACAGATGTGGCCCATGCCCTGGCAGACCACAATCCGGCCAAGAACCTCCTGGTGAACCTTGTCGGAGGCGTCACTCTGGTCGTAACTTTGATGGTGATCGGAATGTTGATCTCCCACATACCGGATGTGCTCGCGCTGATGAATCACTCGTTTAACTGAAGCCAATGACACCTTGAAGTGCCTGGCAAGGCGAGTGATCTGTGTCGAACCCTGAGTGCGACGGGACAGGGTGCGAACCCGGTCCTGTTGCTCAGCGGACACACGCAAAACGTTCATTTTATGTCACAAGCACTCGCATCAACGTACATATTTTGCATGCTCACACTTACTTCAATACACGGGGTATTATTTTTATATCATTGATTTTTATATATTTTTCAAAGTTTGTTCCAGTTGGCATTGGTTTTGATTTGTCGTTCATGACTCAACAAAAACAAGGAGCAAGTCATGTCCGTCATTAAACGTCTTTCAGCAACAATCTCCGCCAATCTGGACAGATGGGTCGGTGAAATCGAAAACCATGATGCTGTTATCGAAGCTGCGATTCAGGAAGCACGGCACAACACAGCCCAGGCAAAAGTCCGATTGGGCCGCCTTCGCAAGGAAGGAAACACGCTTGTCCAGCGACTCGATCAACTCAAGTCCGACGCAAACACATGGCGTAACAGAGCCCGCAGCATTGCAGACAATGACAAGGAGAAGGCGCTAAGTTGCTTGCAAAGAGCCCACGATTGCGATCGAGAGATTCAAGTTGTCCAACAAGTCGTGGAAGATCATGAGCAAGCACTCGCAAGCTTGGAAAATCAGGTTATACAGGCTGAAACCCGGTTGCAAACCATGATCAGACAACGCAACACCCTGCGTGCAAGAGAATCCGTTGCAAACACCTTTACCCATCTCAATCGAAGTCTCCCATCAACCGAAATCAATGCCGAGGACACGTTTGAACGTTGGGAAACCGCCATTCTCAGCCGACAAATTGAGCTGCCCGAATCCTCGCACTTCGACAGCCTGGAACGAGGCTTTCAACAATCGGAGGAGCGCTCACGGTTGGAAATGGAACTGCAGCAACTGATGGAACAGGAGAATAATCATGGGTGATCACATCCACGCCGAGCTTGGACGGCAACAGAATATTTCCGCAGACTCAAACGAAGATTCCCCCTACTCCCGCTACGCACCGGTGTTTCTGCGCTTGATAGGCAGCACATTGGTATTGACGGCCCTGTCGCTGTTTCTGTTCCAGCACTGGGATAGCGGTGATGACCTGTTTCGTTACTGGCTGCTGCTTGGCTTCAATGTAATGTTGACGATATTCGGCATTTTCACCAGCCGTTTACTTCGGGAGACCAAGGGAGCCCGCACCTTCCTGATGCTGGCATTGGCCTCCATTCCTATCAATTTCACAATATTGGGTGCCTTTCTTTACACCCTCCATCCACTGGATATGCTGATGGTTTCATATCCGGATTATGCAACCTGGCAGATCGGAGATAAAGCGAACATTACGCTCGCCGGTATCGCGGGGATCATCAGCGCATTGGTCATAAGCGCATTGGGATTTCGGGTTTTGGCGGGAAATCTGGCATTGAAACTCAGTCTGTTGTTCATTGCCGCCAACAGCACCTTGCTGATACCCCTGCGCCATGCGGATCATGTCGTCTGGATGCTTCTCGGCTTCACCGGCCTTGCGTTCTTTGCAGTGCAACGCATTACCCGAAATGCCGTTGCCTTGAACACCTTTGAAGGCAGCATTGCAAAAATTGTAGTGATGATACCCATGCTGCTCATGTTGGCTCGCTCTGTGTGGCTCTACCCCATTACGCAGCTGTTCCAGGTCGGCATGGTGCTTCTCACTTGGTGGGTACTACGCGCGCTTTCCAACACTTTGGGTCAGCAACATGTTCTACATCCATCGATCGAGATATTCTCTTTTCTGACCGGATCCTGGACAGCCTTTCTGGTAGCGGGCCTGGCTCAGGACTACTGGGGTATCGATCACGCCACATCGGTCAATCTGATCGCCTATGTCATCGCGGCTTTCTCATTCGAGATGTCACTGCGTGGTACGAATTTCGCGCATTTCTTTCGATATGTCGCCGGATTGAGCCTGGTCGCAGGGGCGCTTTCCGCACTCTCGATCAGCGGCGATGGCCTCACTGTTTTGATCTGCATCCTCAATGGCCTGCTCGTCATGACACTAGGTTTCCTGATGCGTTCATTGCTGGCATTAGTAATGGGATCGGCCGCTTTTTTGAGTGGCTTGGGTTATCAGATCTGGCGTGCCATGACCTATCTCGATGTGGGAGGACTGGGCAGTCTTGTGATCGTAGGTGCGCTCATTATACTCAGCGCCTCCCTGATTGAACGTCACGGTTATGCGTTGCGCCGGTTGATCAGGACATGGCGACAGGATGCTCAGGAGTCCTGAGCGTCTTCTATCCTATAACACCCCCCGGCAAATAAGCTGGGGGGATCGTTACTCTCTCAAGTTTCTAGTACATCCACTGATTTTTCCTCCCACAATCTGCTAGTCTGTTGCAAAACCCCGGACAGAAACCCAGGAAACCGCGCCTGACAGGAACTGCTTGAAATGCCACGAACCCGTTCACTCAAGGATCCCGAACGCCGATTTTTCGCACACCTCGCCGACACTATTTTTTCCAACCCCTTTGCTGACCAGAAACAAAATCTGCAATCCCCCAGTACGCAGGATGCAAAGTCATACGTAGCTGCCAATGAAGCCTTGATACCGGATGTCGATCGTCTTCTGCATGATTTAGAGACTCGGGGTGTTTCAAGCCTGGAACATGTCACCGATCAGGACCGGACCTTGCTGGAATACGCCTACCTGTTTCAGGTCTATCAGCGCCATCTCAAGGATTTCGACACCCTGATCGAGCGACAGAACCAGACCGGCGCCGCACCGGTTCAAGTCCCTTTTGCCAATGCCCTGCTCACAAGTCTGCGTTCACGGGGCTTTCATGGGGATGAATCCTTGAGATATATCGCGCTGTTCTATCAATTGCGCCGGGCATACTATTTCATTGAAACCGCGCTCGCGGGAAATTGTCCCTCTATGAAACGGCTCAGATGCTCACTGTGGAACAATGTATTCACCGCGGATATCAGGGCTTATGGCAACACCTTTTGGAACAGAATGGAGGATTTTTCCACTTTACTGCTCGGCGAGACCGGAACCGGCAAAGGCAGCGCCGCAGCGGCAATTGGACGCTCGGGTCTGATACCGTTCGATCCACAGAAAAACAGTTTCCAGTACAGTTTTCACGAGACCTTCATCGCCACGAACCTGTCGCAATTTTCCGAGAATCTGATCGAATCGGAGCTGTTTGGACACCGTAAAGGTGCCTTCACCGGCGCCATCGACCAGCATAAAGGTCTGTTTGAACGCTGTAGCCCTCATGGTTCCCTGTTTCTGGACGAAATCGGCGAACTCTCACAACCCGTGCAGATCAAACTGCTCAACGTACTGCAGGAACGAACCTTCACTCCGGTTGGCAGCCACACCCAATTGCGCTTCGAAGGACGGGTCATTGCAGCCACTCACCAGGACCTGCTCAAACGCCGCGCGGAGAAATCCTTCCGCGACGACTTTTTCTATCGCCTCTCTTCGGACATCATCGAAGTACCCCCGCTTAGACAACGCATTGAAGAATCCCCGGACGAACTGGAGCGACTGGTACGGCTGCTTGTCACCCGCATGACCGGAGAGACCGCCTCCGATTTCGAGGTGCGGATCCTCCAGACATTGACAGACACCGTTCCCAATGGCTACCCCTGGCCGGGTAATGTACGGGAACTCGAACAGGCCATAAGACGGATCATACTGACAGGAGACTATGTTGGTGAAGCGGCAAGCCCTTCCAGTCGTTTGTTAAACATTGCCGTGGACCAGGGTCTTACCGCTGAAGCACTGCTCTGTCGCTATTATGCAGGCCTTTATCAACGACTCGGCAGCTATGAGGCAGTAGCCCGCGAGGCGGGAGTCGATCGACGCACCGTACGCAAGTACCTGACACTCAAATAAAGTTATTGAGGAACACCGTATATCCACCTATCGCTGTGGGCTTAAATCCACATATTTTGTGGTCGCCACAGACCGCACCGGCATGCGAAGATAGGAGCTATGCTGCTAAGACGAAGTTTTTAAGAGTAAATCCATGACAGAACAAGAGTTGATCAAGCGCATTCAAGGTCTCTACCCTGATGCGGAAATTCAGGTAGCCGGTGAGAGTTGCAGTTTCGAGGTTAACGTGACCACACCTGCGTTTGCGGATATGAAACTGTTGCAGCGACAGCGCTCCATCTTGAGCCTGTTTCACACGGAGATCACCTCGGGTGAGCTGCATGCGCTCACTGTACGAGCCAAGACCCCTGACGAATTGAAAACGGCTTGATCCAGTACTCTTTCCCATGTCCTCCCCGAATCCGAACGACCCACTCAGCCAGGTCCTTGAATATCACGAGCGGACCAAACACCGGTTCGAGCGGTATGCCGCCGGACCGGACTTCCTCGACTGGGATCAACAACCCGACCCATTCCGTAGTTACACGGATGCCCCCAGGATTGCTTTGAGCCGTGACTTCGACGACCTGCCCGATCCCGATATCTCGGCGTTGAATGAGACACGTCCGGTCGAGCCACTGTCGGCTTGGAGCACCCGGGAAGTCGCCTGTCTGTTGCGATACGGATTTGGTTTGTCAGCCTGGAAGTCCTTCGGTCCGGATCGCTGGGCACTGCGATGCAACCCCTCCAGTGGCAACCTCCATCCGACGGAATGTTACCTGGTATCCCAGGGTATCGCAGACCTGAAAGACGCTATTTACCACTACAACCCCTACCATCATGCCCTGGAACTACGTGCCGAATTCGAACCCGCGGCACAAACCACTGGAACACCGGCGGAACTGTGGCTGGCATTCAGCAGCATCTCCTGGCGTGAGGCCTGGAAATACGGTGAGCGGGCATTTCGTTACGTACAACTTGACCTGGGCCATGCACTGGGCGCCCTGGCCTATTCTGCCGCGATTCTGGGTTATCGCCTGGAGCCTCTGCCAGTGGACCGGCAAACACTGGCACGACTGATCGGTCTGGACAGGGTCAGTGACTTCGACTCGGTGGAAGCCGAGGTTCCCGACCTGCTGTTGCGCCTGACGCCACGAGAAGAGCCACACAGATTCGCCCTTCCTTCAGAAGAGATTTCGCTGCCCTCCGTGGAATGCTGGCATGGCCGACCCAACCGCCTGAGCGCCCATCCCCGCCACCACTGGCCGGTGATCGATCAACTGGATCAGAGCCTGATGGCCGCTCCCCCGCCTGAACCTGCCAGCCCGCTCAAATCCGACTGGCCGCATCAACCGGCACCCCCGGGCGTATCCACGCGAAAAATAATCCTTCAACGCCGCAGTGCCCAGGCCTTCAATGGCAAGGTCAGTTTGGATCAGGAGGATTTTTTCACCCTGCTGGATCAGACTCTGCCGCGCATTACTCAGGTTCCCTGGAGCAGTTGGCCCCAGGAACCGGGCGTGCATCTGCTGATCTTCGTCCACCGGATCAGGGATCTTACGCCAGGGCTCTACCTGCTGTGCCGCAAACCCTCGGGTCTGGAGAAACTCAAATCAGCATTGGATCCCCAGTTCGCCTGGACGCCCGTGGCGTCCGCGCCAGAACACCTGCCCCTGTTCCAGCTGATCGGTAATGATGTAAAACGGGTGGCCCGGGCTCTCTCCTGCCACCAGGATATTGCCGCAAGCAGTTACTTCAGTCTGGGGATGATCGCGGAATTCGAACCGGTACTACAGCAACGCGGTTTCCAAAGCTATCCGGAGCTGTTCTGGGAGGCAGGTCTGATTGGCCAGGTACTCTACCTGCAGGCCGAAGTTCTGGGCATGCGAGGGACCGGCATCGGCTGTTTCTTCGATGATGGGGTACACGAATTATTGGGCCTACAGGATCGCCAATTTCAAAGCCTCTACCACTTCACTCTTGGCCAGGCCAAACAGGACGACCGACTCGAAACATACCCACCCTACCAGCACCTTCAACCCTGAATTCTCGCGGCATGGGAGGTGGGGACACCCTTTCCCGTGGTATACCCGCCACACTCCCCGGAAAAACCTGAACAAGGCAGTGCCTGAGAGTGTGTGGCATGCCTGTTCAGCGCCATCACAACCCTGTATTGTTAGGGTTCAGGTAACTGTCACCTGGATCTGTGAGCTCAGGGCGAGCGCAGAGTGTAAGCTATGTGCCGTCATGAACCCACGGATCCAAGTGTCTATGATGCCCAGAAGTTTCGGGTAACCCTTAACATCACGGGAGGACAAAACCGAGATGAAGCCCGCAATCAAAGTCACCCTCACCGGCGCCGCCGGTCATATTGGATACGCACTGGCAT
Organism: Candidatus Thiodiazotropha sp.; assembly: GCA_037384565.1. Taxonomy (GTDB): domain Bacteria; phylum Pseudomonadota; class Gammaproteobacteria; order Chromatiales; family Chromatiaceae; genus Thiodiazotropha. The sequence continues at coordinate 6,234 of JARRNW010000004.1, read as the reverse complement.
TTCGCATCGCTTCCGGCGCCATGTTCGGCCAGGAACAACCGGTTATTCTGAGATTACTTGAAATCCCCCAGGCCCTGTCCTCGCTCAACGGTGTTGGGATGGAGCTGGAGGACTGCGCCTTTCCCCTGCTGCACGACATCGTTCTGACCGACGATCCAAAAATAGGCTTTCGGGGTGCCGACTACGCGATACTCATCGGTTCCAAGCCGCGTGGAAAAGGCATGGAACGCAAGGACCTGATCACCGAAAACGCAGTGATCTTCGCCAGCCAGGGACGAACCATCAACGATTTTTCCTCTGAAGATGTGCGCGTCCTGGTCGTTGGCAATCCGGCCAACACCAATGCATTGATCGCGGCGGCCAATGCCCCGGACCTCAGTCCCAGCCAGTTTTCCGCCATGACCCGGCTGGACCACAACCGTGCCCTGGGTCGCCTGGCCAACCGAACCAACACCCGGGTAGCTGACATCCTGCGCATGACCATCTGGGGTAACCACTCCATGACCCAATACCCGCACATCGACAATTGTATGATCGATGGCAAGCCGGTCTTCGATCTGGTCACCCGGGATTGGGCCATCGACCACTTCATTCCACGCATTCAACGCCGGGGCGCGGAGATCATCGAAGCACGTGGACTCTCCTCCGCCGCCTCCGCGGCGGACGCGGTGGTCGACCACGTTCACGACTGGGTGCTCGGTACCCGGGAAGGCGATTGGGTGAGCATGGCGGTCCATTCCGACGGCAGTTACGGGATTGAGGAGGGCGTGGTATTTTCCTATCCGGTCACCTGCAAGGATGGGAACTATACAATTGTTCAAGGACTCGAACTGGATGATTTCAGCATCTCGCGCCTCAAGGCATCCGAGAAGGAGTTGCGTGACGAACGCAGCATCATTGAGGAATTACTACCAAAAAGATGAATCATTGAAGCGAATCCTGGCAGCATGAGAGGTTGCGTTCGCCGGGTCCGTCTCCTGACCTAGGGTCAGGGCGAACCACCATCCGTCGCTGTACACCGGAAAGCTTTCCAGTTTAATCAATGCCGTTTTGAAACAGACCACACATAAACTCAGCGCCTCGGTTCGTCCCGAGGGCAGTCTCGAAATACTCTCCCAACTCGAGGTCAACGCCCTGCTGGATACCAGCGCCCGGGGCCTTTATGGCCTGTTCAGGCGCTGTGCCCTCGCGGTGCTCAACTGCGGCAGTGAAACCGACGACGCCCGGGTAATCTTTGAAACTTATCGGGACTTTGGCATACATCTGACCCAGACCAACCGGGGGATTGAGTTACGCCTTGAAAACGCACCGGCCAGCGCCTTCGTCGACGGGCATATGATCCTCGGCATCCAGGAGCACCTGTTCGCGGTCTTGCGGGACATCATCCACGTACACAACGAGATCCAGCACAACCCGAACTATAACCTCAAGCAACCGGCTCACATCACCTCGATGGTGTTCGACATCCTGAGAAATGCCCGAGTCCTACCCACGGGACGAAGCCCCAATCTGATCGTCTGCTGGGGGGGACATTCCATCGGGCGGCGTGAATACGACTACTCCAAAGAGGTGGGTTACGAACTGGGTCTGAGAGGCATGAACGTATGTACAGGCTGCGGACCCGGCGCCATGAAAGGCCCCATGAAGGGGGCCACCATCGGGCATGCCAAACAGCGTATCGGAAACGGACGCTACCTGGGCATCACCGAGCCGGGCATCATCGCCTCGGAACCACCCAATCCCATCGTCAACGAACTGGTGATCATGCCGGATATCGAGAAACGCCTGGAGGCCTTTGTGCGTACCGGACACGGGGTGGTGATATTTCCTGGGGGCGCAGGTACCATGGAGGAACTGCTCTATCTGCTGGGTATCCTTATGCATCCCGACAACCAGGATCACAGGTTTCCCCTGATCCTGACCGGCCCGAAGGAGAGTGCCGAATACTTCAAGGAGATCGACCGGTTCATCGGAGCAACCCTGGGTGAAGCGGCCCAGCACCACTACAAGGTAATCATCAACGATCCCGCCGCCGTGGCAAAAAGCCTGAGTGATGCCATGGAACAGGTGCGCGCCTTCCGCTATGACCGCAATGACGCCTTCTATTTTAACTGGCGACTGCATATCGACAAAGAGTTGCAGCAACCCTTCAAACCCACGCACAAGACCATGGCAGCCCTTGATCTGAACCGACAGCAACAGAGCCACGTGATGGCCGCCCATCTGCGCCGCGCCTTTTCCGGAATTGTCGCAGGCAACGTCAAGGAAGAAGGCATACGCGCCGTCGAACGCAAGGGTCCATTTCTGCTCCACGGTGAGCCAGAGGTGATGAACGCCATGGACCGGCTGCTGATCTCATATGTGGCGCAGAAACGGATGAAACTGCAAGGCAAATATACCCCGTGTTATCAACTTGATCTCTAAACTATGGCCGAGAAGAAACTCATCAAGATCAACCTGTTTCTGTTCACATTGATCATTGGAGTTCTGCTTCCATCGTTGGTCAACGGTGCTCAGGTTAGAGAATGGTTCGAAAAGGAATCCGTATTCGGCGGTGAGGTCTACCTGAAATCCGCCGGTAATCCCAAGAATCCCGCGGTGGTGTTGGTCCATGGTCTGGGAGATGAGGCCTCCACCTGCTGGAACGACCTGTTCGAACGTCTGCAATCAAACTATTTTGTATTTTCCTTCGACCTTCCCGGGTTCGGCCACTCGAGTAAAGCCAATGTCGTCTACTCACCGGTCAACTATTCACGCCTGATCCATCAACTCACCCACGAGCATGTGGCTCGGCCTTTCCATCTGATCGGACACTCAATGGGCGGGGCAATCAGTCTGCAGTACACCCATGATCATCCTGAAACGGTAAAAACCCTGACCCTGATCGATGCCGCCGGAATTCTGCATCGGCAGGCCTATACCAAATATCTGGCGCCCCTGGGCATCGACCGAGTGCTCAACCAGTACAACTTATTCGACGACCGCAAAGTAACCAATCTGGCCGGTGTCCTGATGAGCGCGTTGGAAAAACGCGCCCCGATCGACATGAGTTTACTGATCAATCTGGAACCCTTTCGAACCAAGGTGCTGAAAGGGGAACCCAGTGCCATCGCCGGTCTGGCGCTGGTGCAGAACGATTTCAGCCGAGTCCCTGAAACCATTCACCAACCCACCCTGATCGTGTGGGGCGAACAGGACAAAATCGCCCCGGTACGCACCGGCTATATGTTGGAGTCATTGATGCCCAATGCCCGACTGGAACTCATACCCGGTGGACATATCGCCTTTATCGAGCAACCCGAGCGATTCTACGAACTGCTCAAGCCCCATCTGTCACAAACCTGGAAGCCGCCCCAGGAACCTCTCAATAAACCGGCTCAGAACGCCTATCGCAAGACTGTGGAGTGCCGTGGCCAGTCCGATCGTGTTATCTCAGGGCGCATCGGCAGCCTGCTGATCGAGAACTGCCAGAACATCCTGATCCAGGACGCGGAAATCAACAGCGCCGTCGTGATCGACTCCAGCGTCACTTTGCGCAACAGCCGGATCATCTCCCTGGATACCGCCCTGACCGTACATAACGCCACGGTCACGGTCACCGCCGGCCATATCGAAGGCCGTATTGCCATAGAGGCTTACAACAGTCGCCTGGATATCGCGGGTACCCAATTGGTCGCACAAGAGGCGGCTGTTGAAGCACCAGTCGACTCAACCCTGGTGTTCTCATTAGCGCGCATCGACTCTCCACTCTACCCGGATATCGTGATTCATGGCATGAAGATCGTTTCGCCAGGGACAAGTCTTTAGCAGAAGAATCTCTCTTGAATCAATGAACCTTAGTTGATCTTAACACTGTAAAAGATCAATAACCGGTTCCGCAAGAGTACGCCCTATTTTTTGATCTGATTCGATTACAGGTAAACTCTTTTTTTGCAAACTATAGTGCAAAAAAACCTGAGCCTCCATATCAATAATTTCAGGCAAGTCCTTAGATCTGTTTTTTATTATTACCCGATTAAATGAAGTCATTTCCTGATCTTGTGACTGCCTACCGACATCCAGGTACCACTCAGAACTAATACTTTGAGATAGGTAGCATTCACCCAGCAAAACACTTGTGTCAAACAGCAAGCTTCGAACATGAGCGACTTCCCCTGTAACAGGAAAATCATATATATTAGTTTTTACCAGTTGAGGTATATATATTCCTTCCCACTGCTGGTATGCCCATGCATCCATTGACATCAAACCGTCAACAGATGGATTCTTACAATCTATAAAAACCTCAATTAGCTATGAGTCTTTTTAACCTTCGAGAACGCCCCAGCAGCCTGCCAGTAAACAGTGAGTCATAGATTCCCCGCCGGTATTTCAGCCGGTCATATTTATTGAGCATTAAGAAAACCAGTCAAATACCGCTTTGCCAGCAACATCACCACCCCATCCTCCAGCAATGCCACCTATAATACCGCCAATCGCACCACCGATAGCGGTACCCACACCGGGCACAATCGACCCAATGGCTGCACCAGCTGCCGCACCTGCCCAAGCACCGCCCGCCCCAGCAGCTACGCTCCCAGTTATACCAGAAACTGTACGCTGAGTATTAGTACCAATCGTGTTTCCATCCGCACGGTATGCAGAACCCACAGAGTATAGATCCAAGGCAATCCCAATGGGACGAGCCACCTTACCGACATTCTCCAAGACCCTTCCTGTGGTACGAATCGTTGCATTGCTCTGTAACAAACGAGCATCATTGGCTGCTTCCAAAGCGGCCTGCCCTGTATTGCTTGTGTAACCTACCTTAGACTCTGTAAGGATCCCTGTGTCCATTTCCGGGCGTGATCCAGGTATATGAGTCTCAACATCCACACGCCTCACATCACCTAGAGCATCGGCACTCTGTGTCGCCTGGGTCGTTCTACCTGTCGCAGTATCGTAGTTAACCTCTCGATTACTCTGATAACCCGCTGATGCATACCGATTAGCGATTGCATCACTGGCCAGTTGACCATTGACATTATTTTTTGTACCCACACTACCAGGATCGCTTGGACCTAAGCTGCCTGCTGGCGACCGATTTGCAGTAGGTATTACAGTAATGCCCGCATCAGACAATACCCGTTGAAGCGGCGCTGAAAATCCAGACTTATCGGTCAGCGCACTGACCGTAGACTCCCACCTAATCTCCAACATCGGGTTGTTGCGTAATATTCTTGAACCAGCGCTCTGGTGGTTTGGGGCCCAAATACCCGCTGCAGATGTAGATTCAAACTGTTGTTGAACATCACGTCGAAAGTTACCCGCGTCCTGTAGATCACCCGTTTGTTCGAGATGATTCGTAATCGCCTGATACGCTGCATCAGCCTGTTGAAAATCCGTAGCGGCCAGAGAATTAACATCCCGCGCTAACGATTGTGTATCCAATTCCCCGTGGGATCCACGATACTGATCAACTAATGAGGGTATGTCTGTGATATTCTTAGAACTATCCGAATAGCTTGGTGTACTATTTATTGATGTACTAGCCGCAGCATTTGTTGAGCTTGTCATTTTTAACATCCAAACGAAGTCAGTTAATCCTTTGATGCTGAGGTTAATCGATAGACATATGCACCCTCAATAGGTAATTACCCTAGAATGGGTCAATGAGTGATCCAATAGAGTCTAGGAGAGCAGAGAGTCAAAGTGATCGAATCATCAATTTTACATTTGCTATCATACAACCTTGTCGAACTCCTCCCCTTGATTCGACGCATTATCTCACTCGCTTTGACTCCCTTACCCCCCCGCTTTGCTCTCAATTCAAGCATGCGAGATAAATCTGACCAGCAAAACGACGTTGGTTTTGACCTTTGCTCGGGACGAAATAAAGCAATCGCTTTTGCCATGTAACATTCTGAGGCAACGAATTGTGGACCCACCCGTCAGGGTTAACCCTAGCTAGGGAGATTCCCATCTGTATTCATTGACTTATCAGTTGTTTAATTAGATAGCATACTAAGTGTCAAAAAGTGTCATCTCGCAAGAGATGACTTGGAATACAAGGAGAAAACAATGGGCTTTTTAAATCATTTTCACTTCAATAAGAATTCGACAGTGGTCGATCATGGGCGGAAAATTTTCGGCCACAGACTCTCTAACAAAACGGTTCTGGATGCCCGTGGTGGTGATGACAAAATCCATGTCCATCAGAATTGCGACGGCTCGGTCAAGGTCACCGTCAATGGC
>JARRNW010000003.1:0-33666 GCA_037384565.1 Candidatus Thiodiazotropha sp. | reverse complement strand
GGAATACGTCCCGGGCCTGTGCGGGGATGCACGCCTGCCGGACCACCTGCTGGAGGCGGGACTCAAGCACCCCATGTGTCAGGGTGTGGTGGCGCTGACCGATTCCAATGAGGCCAATCTGAAGGTTGCGCTCACCTCAAAGCTGTTACACCCCGAGATCCGGGTGATCTGCCGGGCGGACTCCCACGACATCGAGGACAACATGGCCTCATTCGGGACCGACTACATCATCGATCCCTTCGATTCCTTCGCCCTGTATCTTGCCACCGCGATTCAGGCACCCTGTATCAGTCTGTTGCAGGATTGGCTCTCCCTGGGTACCCGGGAGATGCTCAACGAACCGGTCTATCCTCCGCACAAGGGGCTGTGGGTGATCTGCGGCTTTGGCCGGTTTGGCAAGGCTGTCTACGAAAAGCTGGTCAAGGAGAATCTCGAAGTGGTGGTGGTCGAGGCGAATCCGGATCTGACAGGAATGCCCCATACGCCCCTGGTAACCGGGCGGGGCACCGAGGCTAAAACCTTGCTGGAGGCGAGCATCGAAAGGGCCGTTGGGCTGGTGGCCGGAACCGACAACGATGCCAACAACCTTTCGATCATCATGACCGCACGGGAATTGAATCAGGACCTGTTCATCATCTTGCGCCAGAATAACACATACAACGAGGCGGTGATCAAAGCGGTTGGTGCGAATATGGTGATGCAACCGAGTGAAATCATCGCCGACCGGATCCGGGTACTGCTCGGGTCTCCACTACAACATCAGTTCGTCAAGCTGGTCATGCACCAGGATGAGGACTGGGCCTGTGAACTGATCAGCCGCATCTCGGCCCTGGTCAGCCGGCATGCTCCGGAAGTCTGGGAGGTGGCCTTTACGGAAAAGCAGACCCATGCGGTCTGCCGGTATGTGAAAGAGGGCCACAGCTTGCCCTTGGGGGCCTTGATCACAGATCCCAGGGACCGGGATAAGTCATTGTCCTGCATTCCGTTGATGCTGCTGCGCCATCACGACTATTCCTTGTTACCCGATGGCAACACCAAGATTCAGAAGGACGACCGGTTACTGTTTTGTGGCTCCGTTTCGGCCCGAACCCGGATGGAATGGACCCTGCAAAACGAAAACGCGCTAAGCTATATTCTTACAGGTGAGACGGGGCCCCAGGGCTGGATCTGGCGCCGATTGAGGAAAAGAGAGGTGACATGAGACCACTTTTGGATAAATTGCACCGCGATCACATGAATCTGAGCCGCCTGCTCGATCTGATGAGTGCGGAACTCGATGCCTTGGCCGCGGGGCACGAATCGGACTTCGATCTTAAGATCGAGATGCTGGATTATGTCGAACACTACGCGGAGCAGGTGCATCATCCCACCGAAGATCAGATCAACCAGCTGGCGTTTCGCAAGAAATCGATGCAGAGCCACAAACCGATCTGCGATCGGGTCAGTCGGGAGCATGGAGTGTTGTTGGGTCTGGCGAACCGTTTCCGCACGACCCTGGAGGGTGCGATGCAGGGCGAAGTACTGCTGCGGGACGAGGTTGAGACCCAGGGGCGGGAGTTCGTCGCGCTGCAGCGGCAGCATATCGACCTGGAGGAGCAGGAGCTGTTCCCCCTTCTTGATGAGATGCTGAGCGACAAGGACTGGGCCAAGCTGGAGCGGGAGATCGACGTGGGTGAGGATCCGGTGTTCCAGCGCCAGGATTACAATCGGTTTCGCAGCCTGATCGACTACCTGAAGGCTCACGAAGACGATTAGTGGAGTAGATTGAACAGCCTTTTCCGATACTGTTTGACCAGATCCCCCTGTCCGCCCAGCAGGTCGAATATCCTGAGGATCTCCTTTTGGGCGAGGTTGTCTCCATAGGCGCGGTCCTTCTGCAGCAGTGTCAGCAGCAGGTCGAGCGCCCCCTGGTAATCGTTCGCCATGATCCGGTGGACGGACAACTGGTGCAGGGCCTCGCTATCTGCGGGATCCTCCGCCAGGCGTTTTTCCAGGACTTCGACCGGTGGGCTGTCGGCGGTAGTTCGGTCGAACTGCAGGCGAGTTATCAACGACACCACTTCCGGCTTGTCCCGCTCCTCGGGAGGCAGGGCCTGGAGGATGTTTTCCGCCTCTTCGAGTTTTCCCAGAGTAGCCAGATAGCGGGCGTATGAGAGCCTTACCCGGGGATTTTCAGGATCGAGGTCGCTGGCCTGCTTCAGCAGGTTGCCGGCTTCCGATGTGTTGCCCTGGAGCAGCAGGGCCTCTGCCTGATCCAGTAGTGCGTCGGATTCCCGGGGTATGAACTTGTCCAGTCGCTTGCGGATTTCCGCTTCAGGTAGGGCGCCCATGAATTCGTCGACCATATCCCCCTGATAGAAGATTTTCACCGTGGGGATACTGCGGATCTGGAAATGCGCGGCCAGGGGTTGCTGTTCCTCGGTATTCACCTTCGCCAGCAGAAACTGGCCGTTGTACTCATCCGCCAGCTTGGCCAGGATGGGCATCAGCATCTTGCAGGGTTGGCACCATTCGGCCCAGAAGTCCACGACCACGGGACGTTCCAGAGAAGCAGTCAGGACCTGTTGCTGAAAGTTTTCCACCGTCGCATCGAAGATATAAGGTGAGTCCGCCATATCCCATTCCTCTCAATTTAGTGAATTCGCAGGCATCGAAAAGGTCGCCATTATACTGATCAAGAATGGAAAACGTGAGCCTTGAAAATTGTGTTACTCCCCCCCATTTGAAGGGGGACGGCCGAAAGTGTGTCGAAAAAAATTCTGGAAGTGTATTCATGAGCCAATCCATTCATGTTGTCTGCCCCCACTGCGACGGTATCAATCGCCTGCCTAGCGACCGGCTGGGAGATCAGGCCCAGTGTGGTAAATGCCACCAGCCCCTGTTTGTCCGCCATCCATTAGCCTTGGACTCGGCCCGGTTCACTCGTCATGCCCAGAAAAGCGACCTGCCGCTACTGATCGACTTCTGGGCATCCTGGTGTGGTCCCTGTCAAATGATGGCGCCCGCCTTCGAACAGGCGGCGTCGGAGCTGGAACCGGATTTTCGTCTGATCAAGGTAAACACGGAAGAGGCGCAGCAGTTGGCGGCCCAATTTGGAATTCGCAGCATACCCACCCTGATGATCCTGCAGAATGGCCGTGAAGTGGCCCGACAGGCCGGGGCGATGGACACAGGTACGATTGTGCAGTGGGCTCGCCAACACCAGACCCGGCGCTGATCTGGAAACGCAGAATCATGTCGATCCGGATTTTCCGGGTGCCCAGGCTGAAATTGCTGCGGATTCTGGGGGGTGTCCGATGGACAGTCCCCGCATCCGACAGTACAATTAACCCACTATCAGGTCGGGAAGATTTTAAAACCTGAATCCGTGGATTCAGTTAAAAGTGAATCGATCCGAAACCCTGTTCCAGTTTCCGGGGCGGGCACTTCGTGCCCGCCCCTTTTTGCACGCCTGAACGGAGAGAGTTTTGAGAAAACCTGCAGTTCTGGTCCTTGAGGATGGCAGTCAGTTTCAGGGCGAAACCATCGGGGCAGAGGGATTCACCGTCGGCGAGGTGGTTTTCAATACCGCCATGACCGGTTATCAGGAAATCCTTACCGATCCCTCATACTGTCAGCAGATTGTCACTCTGACCTATCCCCACATCGGCAACACGGGTGTCAACAGGGAAGACGAGGAGTCGGCTCAGGTGCACGCCGCGGGCCTGGTGATTCGGGATCTTCCCATGATCCACAGCAACTGGCGCTCGGAGGAGTCCCTCGAGGATTACCTGGTGCGTCATGGCATCGTGGCCATTGCCGGCATCGATACCCGTCGCCTGACCCGGATTCTGCGGGAGAAGGGAGCGCAGAACGGGGTAATTGTTGCCGGGGATGCAACGGATACCAGCGATGCCCTGGAGCGCGCCAAGGCCTTTCCTGGCCTCAAGGGTATGGATCTCGCCCAACGGGTGACCACCGAATCATCCTATGTGTGGAGCCAGGGCTCCTGGGCACTGGAGTCCGGGTTGCCGGAATCCCGCAACGCAGATGATCTGCCTTTCCATGTGGTGGCCTACGACTACGGAGTCAAACGCAACATTTTGCGTATGCTCGCCGACCGGGGCTGTCGGATCACCGTGGTACCCGCTCAGACCCCTGCTGACGAGGTCCTCTCGCTTAAGCCCGACGGGGTGTTTCTATCCAACGGCCCGGGTGATCCCGAACCCTGCGAATACGCCATCGAGGCGATTGCTGCGATTGTCGATACAGGGCTGCCGGTATTCGGTATCTGCCTGGGACATCAGCTGCTGGCCCTCGCTTCAGGGGCGAAGACGATGAAGATGAAATTCGGTCATCACGGAGCGAACCACCCGGTGCAGGATCTGCGCCAGGGGCATGTGATGATCACCAGTCAGAATCACGGCTTCGCGGTGGATGAAACGAGCCTGCCCGATTGCCTGACCCCCATACACCGTTCCCTGTTCGACGGAACCCTGCAGGGTATTCACCGCACGGACAAACCCGCATTCAGTTTTCAGGGCCACCCGGAAGCCAGTCCCGGTCCCCACGACGTGGCCCCGGTGTTCGATCATTTCATTGAATTGATGAATCAAAGCCGCTAATCGTCAACAGTCTCAACCGCGACTCGATGTAACACATGCCAAAACGTACAGATATCCAAAGCATCATGATCATAGGCGCCGGACCGATCGTCATCGGTCAGGCCTGTGAATTCGACTACTCCGGGGCACAGGCATGCAAGGCGCTGCGAGAGGAGGGGTTCCGGGTCATCCTGGTGAACTCCAATCCCGCCACGATCATGACCGATCCGGACATGGCCGACGCCATCTACATCGAGCCGATCACCTGGCGTACCCTGGAACGGATCATCGAAAAGGAACGTCCGGATGCCCTGTTGCCCACCATGGGTGGACAAACCGCGTTGAACTCCGCCCTGGATCTGGTGCGCGAAGGCGTTTTGGAGAAATACGGGGTCGAAATGATCGGCGCCTCCCGGGAGGCCATCGACAAGGCGGAGGACCGGGATCTGTTCCGCAAGGCGATGCGCAAAATCGGTCTGGACATGCCCAGATCCGCGGTCGCCCACAGTATGGAGGAGGCGCTCCAGGTTCAGGCCCAGATCGGCTATCCCACTATCATCCGGCCCTCGTTCACCATGGGGGGCAGCGGCGGCGGTATCGCCTACAATCCGGATGAGTTCGTGGAGATCTGTGAACGGGGTCTGGATCTCTCGCCGACCCGGGAACTGCTCATCGAAGAGTCGATTCTCGGCTGGAAGGAGTACGAGATGGAGGTGGTGCGGGATCGCAACGATAACTGCATCATCATCTGCTCCATTGAGAACCTCGACCCCATGGGCGTGCACACCGGCGACTCGATCACCGTGGCGCCGGCCCAGACCCTGACGGACAAGGAGTACCAGATCATGCGCGACGCCTCCCTGGCGGTGTTGCGCGAGATCGGCGTGGAGACGGGGGGCTCGAACGTACAGTTCGCCATCAACCCGGAAAACGGACGCATGATCATCATCGAGATGAATCCCCGGGTGTCCCGCTCCTCGGCCCTGGCCTCCAAGGCCACCGGTTTTCCGATTGCCAAGGTCGCGGCCAAACTGGCGGTGGGCTACACCCTGGATGAATTACAAAACGAAATCACCGGTGGCGCCACACCCGCGTCTTTCGAACCCAGCATCGACTATGTGGTGACCAAGGTTCCCCGTTTCGCCTTCGAGAAGTTTCCCCTGGCCGACGACCGCCTGACCACCCAGATGAAATCGGTGGGCGAGGTGATGGCCATTGGGCGTACCTTCCAGGAGTCCCTGCAGAAGGCCCTGCGGGGTCTCGAAACCGGTATGTACGGGCTTGACGAGGTATTGGATCTTGACGAGGAAAACGTCAAGGACACTCTGGTGCGCGAGATCCGGCTGCCGGGCCCCGAGCGGCTCTGGTATGTGGCGGAGTGTTTTCGCTTCGGCATGACCCTCGAAGAGATACATGAGATCTGCGCCATCGACCCCTGGTTTCTCATTCAGATCGAGGAGCTGGTCAACCTGGAACGTGAAATGTCCGGTCAGGGACTCGAAGGACTCGATCCGGTGCGTCTGCGCTTTCTGAAGCGCAAGGGTTTTGCTGATCGGCGTATCGCCGAACTGGTCGACTGCGGCGAGGCGGAGATCCGCCGCCGCCGTCATGAGGCAGGCATCCGTCCGGTGTTCAAGCGGGTCGATACCTGCGCGGCGGAATTCGCCACCAGCACCGCCTACCTCTACTCCACCTACGAGGAGGAGTGTGAGGCCCAGCCGTCGCAACGTAAGAAGATCATGGTCCTGGGGGGCGGTCCGAACCGCATCGGCCAGGGCATCGAGTTCGACTACTGCTGTGTGCATGCCGCTTTCGCCATGCGCGAGGACGGCTATGAGACCATCATGGTCAACTGCAATCCGGAGACGGTCTCCACAGACTATGACACCTCGGATCGCCTCTATTTCGAGCCCCTGACCCTGGAAGATGTCCTGGAGGTGATCCACAAGGAGCAGCCGACCGGAGTGATCGTCCACTACGGTGGCCAGACTCCGCTGAAGCTGGCCAACGATCTGGAAGCCGCCGGCGCGCCGATCATCGGCACCAGTCCCGACTCCATCGACCTGGCGGAGCGCACCGCCCGGGATCCGGAAAGCGCGGTCAAACTGGCCGATGAGATCGGCTATCCCCTGGTGGTGCGCCCCTCTTATGTACTGGGCGGACGCGCCATGGAGATCGTCTATCACGAGAACGAGCTGCGCCGCTACATGCGTGAGGCGGTGAGTGTCTCCAACGACTCGCCGGTACTCCTGGACCGGTTCCTGGATGACGCCATCGAGGTGGACATCGATGCCATCTGTGACGGAAAAGAGGTACTCATCGGCGGAATCATGGAACACATCGAACAGGCGGGTGTACACTCCGGTGACTCGGCCTGCTCGCTGCCTCCTTATACCCTGTCAGCGGCGCAACAGGACCGCATGCGCGAACAGATGCGCAAGATGGCCCTGGAACTGAAAGTGGTGGGTCTGATGAATGCCCAGTTCGCGATCAAGGACGACCAGATCTATCTTCTGGAGGGTTATGGGTGTCGGCGCGACCTTTGGCGAGGCTTACAACAAGTCCATCATGGGGGCGGGTTATCACTTGCCAAAAGGGGGACAGGCCCTGCTCAGCGTACGCAATGCGGACAAGCGCCGTGCCGTGCAGGTGGCCCAGGATCTGCTGGAACTCGGTTTTACCCTCAGCGCCACCGGTGGGACCTGCCAGGCGTTGCTTGACGCAGGACTGGTCTGTAAACGGGTCAACAAGGTGATGGAGGGGCGTCCGCACATCGTCGATTCCATCAAGAACCGGGAAGTCAGTTTTATCATCAATACCACGGAAGGCGCGCAGGCGATTGCGGACTCGGCGGAGATACGTCGCACGGCCCTGCAATATAAGGTGGGCTATACCACTACGATATCCGGCGCGGAGGCGACCTGTCTGGCCCTGAAGCAACTCGATGAGTTGAAGGTCAACCGGTTACAGGATCTGCACGCAACCCGTTGAGCCGGAAGGTTCGTCCGCGGGCGAATCGATTGAAACCGTTTGTCCGGGCCATGCCCGGTTAATAAAGAGGAAGATTCCGATGAACAAGGTACCGCTGACAGCCCGAGGCGCGGCGAAGCTGCAGGATGAGTTGAAACAGCTCAAAAGCGTAGAGCGTCCCAAGGTCATCAAGGCGATCGCCGAAGCGAGAGAGCATGGCGATCTCAAGGAAAATGCCGAATATCATGCCGCCCGGGAGCAGCAAAGCTTCATCGAAGGGCGTATCAAAGACATCGAAGGCAAGCTGTCTCACGCGCAGATCATCGATGTAACCCAACTGAATGCAGGTGGCAAGGTCGTATTCGGCGCTACCGTGGTGGTGTTGGAGCTCGACAATGACGAGGAATTCACCTATCAGATCGTCGGTGATGACGAGGCAGACATCAAGAATGGTCTGATCTCGGTCAGTTCCCCCATCGCCCGGGCCCTGATCGGCAAGCAGGAAGGGGATGACGTTTTCCTCAACACGCCGGGTGGCGCGAGGGAGTTCGAGATCCTCGAAGTGCGTTACGAATAAACGAATCCGGGGCCAAAGAGCACTCATGCAAAGGGTTTCGGATTTTCGTCATCCCTGCGTATGCCGGGATCCAGAACGCCAGACGGAGCGCGATTCCCATTAAGCCTGAAACCAGAGGACCTCGTTCCCACGCTCCGCGTGGGAATGCATATCTAAGCCAGGTGGTATTGATAAAGTTTGAGTTGTCCGCCGGACCCGTGTCTGTGTTCCCACGCAGAGCGTGGGAACAAGTAAGTAAAAACCGGTTAATTCAACATTCCTAAGCGGAGATAGAATGTGAACAGGCGTGCGCAACGCGCACTCAACCATTCAAAATTCACAATTCAACATTCAAAATTAAACAATAATCCGGTTCTTCTTTTTCTTGGGATTGGCGCGATAAAACACCGCCACCCGCCCGATGACCTGAACACACTCCGCCGAGAGGTTCTGTTCAATGGTCTGGCTGAGTGCCTCGCGATCCGCTTTGTCCGCGCCAGCCATCTTGACCTTGATCAACTCGTGGTGTTCAAGGGAGCTGTCGATCTCCTGGATCACGCCTTCGCTGAGGCCGTGTTGACCGATGATCACCACCGGTTTCAGCGGGTGGGCGAGTTTTTTTAGATTGCGGATCTGTTGTGAAGTCAGGGGCATGTGGGTTGGCCCGGTAGTCAGTAGGGACGCGGATTCTAGCCTGAATACAGAGATTTTTGAATCATAAATGCCCGTTGCGCTTTTATCAAACATTCTGGATCCCGGCATGGCGGTGCCAAGTATGCATCATTAATCTTAAGTCGATTTGACCTGAAGGAACGCGGGCTCGTAGGATTATCCCCCCAAGCCTGAAAATTTCGTATAGTCAAGATTGTGAAGCGTAGCAAAAGCAGCCGACAGTGGCTGGACCGACATTTCAATGATACCTATGTCAAGCAGGCGCAGAAGTCCGGCTATCGCTCGCGTGCCGCATTTAAATTGCTGGAAATCCAGGAAAAAGACAAGCTTGTCAAACCTGGAATGCGGGTCGTCGATCTGGGGGCGGCCCCCGGTGGCTGGAGCCAGATCGCCCGGGATTTGGTGGGTGACAAGGGACAGGTTGTGGCCTTAGATCTCCTGGAGATGGATCCGATCGCCGGTGTCCACATCATTCAAGGGGATTTTCGTGAACCCGGTCCACTGGAGGAATTGCGAAAATGCATTGCCGGTGAACCGGTAGACCTTGTAATTTCCGATATGGCGCCCAATGTTACTGGTATTGCCAGTGTGGATCAGCCCAGGGCGATGTATCTGTGTGAATTGGCACTGGATTTTGCCCGGGAAGTACTCAAACCCGGGGGTGGATTCGTCATTAAGGTCTTCCAGGGTGCGGGATTCGACGAATTCCTGAAGGAGGTGCGGCAATCCTTCGGCCGGGTGGTGAGCCGCAAACCAGGGGCCTCCCGGGCGAAAAGCCGGGAAATCTATCTGGTAGCGGGGAACTTAAAGATGTAGTACCGTACCAATCAGTTAATCCCGGAAATCAGTTGTTTGCATAGTTTCTATCGGGTAATTGCACGGTTCGGGCAGTACCGATCAGCGGCCGCGGGAGTTGCGGATGACGCTCCTGACAGTGCCAATATGGAATGACAGTTACCGGCCTTGGCCGGAGCGAGATCGAGAGGTTCTTACATTTTGAACGACATGGCAAAAAATTTGATTCTATGGGTGGTGATCGCCATCGTTTTGATGACGGTGTTCAACAATTTTTCGACCACCCAGCCCAAAGCCCAGAAAATGAGCTATTCAGAGTTCGTCAGCAATGTGAAGTCTGGGCAGGTCAAAGAGGTTGAGTTCGGCGGCAACAGCCGTGATCTCAGCGGTACTCTGACTTCGGGGCAACGTTTCTCCACCTACAGTCCGGGTGATGACATGCTGGTCAGCGATCTGCTGAACAACAATGTGGAGATCGTCGCCAATCCCCCGGAAAAGCCTTCGCTACTGATGAATATCCTCATCAACTGGTTCCCCCTGTTCGTGCTGATCGGTCTGTGGATCTTCTTCATGCGCCAGATGCAGGGCGGTGGTGCCGGTCGGGGCGCCATGTCCTTCGGCAAGAGCAAGGCGCGGATGCTCAGTGAGGATCAGGTCAAGGTCACCTTCAGCGATGTCGCGGGGGTGGAGGAAGCCAAGGAGGAGGTGACCGAGATGGTCGACTTCCTGCGCGATCCGTCGAAATTCCAGAAACTGGGTGGCAAGATCCCGAAGGGCGTGCTGATGGTCGGCTCGCCGGGTACCGGCAAGACCCTGTTGGCCAAGGCCATCGCGGGTGAGGCCAAAGTGCCGTTCTTTACCATATCCGGCTCCGACTTCGTTGAGATGTTCGTGGGTGTCGGCGCATCCCGGGTGCGGGACATGTTCGAACAGGCGAAGAAGCATGCCCCCTGTATCATCTTCATCGATGAGATCGATGCCGTGGGCCGTCACCGGGGTGCCGGACTCGGCGGCGGTCATGATGAACGGGAACAGACCCTCAACCAGCTGCTGGTTGAAATGGATGGCTTCGAGGGTAACGAAGGGGTCATCGTCATCGCGGCCACCAACCGCCCCGACGTATTGGATCCGGCCCTGCTGCGCCCCGGCCGATTTGACCGCCAGGTGGTGGTGCCCCTGCCTGATGTGCGGGGTCGTGAGCAGATCCTCAAGGTTCACCTGCGCAAGGTGGCCGCGGCGGATGACGTCAAGCCGGCGATCATCGCCCGGGGTACCCCAGGGTTCTCCGGTGCCGACCTGGCCAATCTGGTCAATGAGGCCGCCCTGTTCGCCGCTCGCGCCAACAAGACCCAGGTGGGTATGATCGAACTCGAAAAGGCCAAGGACAAGATCATGATGGGCACCGAACGCCGTACCATGGTCATGAGCGAGGATGAAAAGAAGCTTACCGCCTACCATGAGTCAGGACATGCCATCGTCGGCCGGCTGGTGCCGTCTCACGATCCGGTCTACAAGGTCAGCATCATCCCCCGGGGCCGGGCCCTGGGCGTCACCATGTTTCTCCCAGAGGCGGATCGCTACAGCTACAGCAAGGAACATCTGGAGAGTCAGATCTCCAGCCTGTTTGGTGGGCGTATCGCGGAAGAGCTGATCTTTGGTATCGACAAGGTCACCACCGGCGCCTCCAACGACATCAAGCGGGCGACCGAGCTGGCGCGCAACATGGTCACCAAATGGGGCCTGTCCGAACGCCTGGGACCGCTGATGTACAGTGAAGAGGAGGAAGAGGTTTTCCTCGGCCGTTCCGTGACTCAACACAAGAATGTTTCCGATGACACGGCACATACCATCGATGAAGAGATCCGCAGTGTGATTGACCGTAACTATGAGCGGTCTGAGAGTATCCTCAAGAAGAATCTCGACAAGTTGCACCTGATGGCCGATGCGCTGATGAAATATGAGACCATCGATACCCAGCAGATCAATGACATTCTCGACGGCAAGCCGCCCCGTCCGCCCAAGGACTGGGTGGACAGTGACATGGGTTCGGATGACGGTCCCACCTCTCCGGACAAGTCCCGTTCCTCGGACGATGTTTCCGGCACCATAGGCGGACCTGCCGGTCAGCATTAGATCCTGCGCGCCCACACCATACCCAGCCTACTGTGTGAAACAGGCCGGGTATGGCGTGGGCGTTTTGCTTGCAGTGCGTCCTGGTCCCCTTGAGAGAACGCAGAGCCCGGCCACGAGAAAAAACACGCTCTGAATCCGAATGGTGCTATGACAGCATTTCCTTCAAAACTCGATTGTGCGGGCCACACCCTGGATCTCACCCGTCCCCTGGTGATGGGTATTCTCAACGTAACACCCGATTCATTCTCCGATGGGGGCGTCTATTTCGATCCGCATCGGGCTCTTGAACAGGCGCAACGGATGGTGGAACAGGGCGCGGCAATCATCGATATCGGTGGCGAGTCGACCCGTCCCGGAGCCAGTCCCGTGAGTGTCGAGGAGGAGTTGCGGCGGGTGGTGCCTCTGGTGGAAGCCCTGTCGAAAGCGCTGCCGGTGCCGATTTCCGTCGACACCAGTAAACCGGAGGTGATGCGCGAAACAGTGGCCGCCGGGGCCGGGATGATCAACGACATCATGGCCTTGCGTTTGCCAGGAGCCCTCGAAGCGGTTGCGCAACTCCAGGTGCCGGTATGCCTGATGCACATGCTGGGTGAACCGCGTACGATGCAGAGCGCGCCGCACTATGATCATGTGGTTTCCGATGTCATGAGGTTTTTAAACGACCGGGTCGAGGCCTGTGTGTTGGCGGGTATCCCCCGTGAGCGTATCCTGTTGGATCCCGGTTTTGGTTTTGGCAAGACATTGCAGCACAACCTTGACCTGCTGCATGCACTGGAGCAGTTTCTGACATTGGAATTGCCGTTGTTGGTCGGCATCTCAAGGAAGTCTATGATAGGAGCCCTGCTGGGTGACCGGCCGGTGAACGGGCGTCTTAATGGTAGCCTGGCTGCCGCGGTGATCGCGGCCATGAAAGGGGCGGCAGTGGTCAGGGTTCATGATGTGGCCGAGACGGTGGATGCCTTGAAAATCGTGGCCGCCGTACGCTGATCTAACAATATCGGATTCGTCGGATGCTTCCTGCGGACCCGACTCCATCAACCGCGAGGAATTCGTTAGTGAGTCGAAAGTATTTTGGAACCGACGGCGTACGGGGTCGCTTTGGTGAGGGCGCGATTACCCCGGAGTTCGTCCTGAAGCTGGGATGGGCAGTTGGCCGTATATTGGGCACCGAGGCCAAGAGCCGGGTGCTCATCGGAAAGGACACCCGGATTTCCGGCTATCTGCTGGAGTCGGCCCTGGAGGCGGGGCTCACCGCTGCCGGTGTCAATATCACCCTGCTCGGGCCCATGCCTACCCCCAGTGTGGCCTATCTGACCCGTACCCTGCATGCCCAGGCTGGTATCGTGATCAGCGCTTCCCACAATCCCTACCAGGACAATGGCATCAAGTTTTTTTCCGCGGATGGCTCCAAACTACCCGACCGGGTGGAGCTGCAGATCGAGGCGGAGATGGAGAAGCCTCTGGTCACAGTGGACTCTGCACATCTGGGGCGCGCCGAGAAGATGGCCGCGGAAGGGCGTTATATCGAATTCTGCAAAAGCACCATTCCCCTGAAAACCCGTTTCAAGGGCATGAAGATCGTGGTGGACTGCGCCAACGGCGCCACCTACAACATCGCCCCCTATGTCTTCGATGAGATGGGCGCGGATGTCATCGCGATCGGCAATCACCCGAACGGATTCAACATCAACGACGGAGTCGGTTCCACCTATCCGGATCATCTCAAAAAAGCCGTACTGGAGCAGGGCGCCGATGTGGGCATCGCCCTGGATGGGGACGGGGACCGGCTGATCATGGTCGATGAACAGGGCAATGAGGTGGACGGTGATGAGATCCTCTATATCATTGCCCGCTCGCGTATGCGCCTGGGCGAACTCAAGGGGGCCGTGGTCGGTACCCTGATGAGCAACCTGGGATTGGAACATGCCCTGCGGGAGCATGGGGTGGTGTTCGAACGCACCAACGTAGGTGACCGCTATATCATGGAGCGCCTGGCCGAGAAGGGCTGGTTACTGGGTGGTGAGCAGTCTGGTCACATCATCTGCCTGGATCGAACCACCACCGGGGATGGGATCATCTCCGCCCTGCAGGTGCTCGCCGAGATGCATGCAACCGGCCACAGCCTGCGGGAACTCTGCGCAGGTATGAGCAAATATCCGCAAAAGCTGACCAATGTACGCTTGGGTAGTTTGTCACCCCAGGAGGTGATGGCCTCTGACACGGTGAAGCGGGCGGTGCTCGAAGCCGAGGTGGCAATGGGGGGGAGCGGTCGGGTGCTGCTGAGACCCTCCGGTACCGAGCCACTGATTCGTGTCATGGTGGAAGGCGTCGATGGCGCCCAGGTCGAAGCGTTGACCCAACAGGTCGCCGAGGTGGTGGCGGAAACCGTCGGCGCCGAGGCCTGATCTGGATTGAGTGCCTCATCAGGTTAATAAAATTGCCCGAATGTGATCGTTTTGATTGATTTCAAGCGCGTAGCTGGTTAAGCTACCGCGCTTTCTTCAAGTCGCAGGAGTGCAAGGCATGCGTAGACCTCTGGTAGCCGGAAATTGGAAGATGAACGGTTCGCTCGAAAGCGTTCGCAGTTTGTTGGACGGAATCAAAAACGGTATTGGAGCAGTCAATAACGCGGAGGTGGCGGTCTGCCCCCCATATGTCTACATTCCCGAGGCTCAGAAGAAACTGAATGGTACTGAGATCGGTTGGGGCGGTCAGGATCTGTCCATCGAAACGTCTGGCGCCTACACTGGTGAGGTGGCGGCTTCCATGCTGAATGACTTCGGCTGCAAGTATGTGATCGTCGGTCATTCCGAACGCCGTACCTACCACGCCGAAAGCGATGAACTGGTAGCGAAGAAATTCGCCGTGGCGCGGGACGCCGGTCTGGTCCCCATCTTGTGCGTCGGCGAGACCCTGGAACAGCGGGAGTCCGGGGTTACCAACGAGGTGGTGGCCCGGCAGATGAACGCAGTGATCGATCTGCTCGGAATTGATGCCCTGTCCGATGGGGTGGTTGCCTATGAGCCGGTCTGGGCGATCGGAACCGGCGTTACCGCGACACCGGAGCAGGCACAGGAGGTTCACGCCTTCATTCGCGGTTTGATCGCCGAAAAGAGCACCGAAGTGGCGGAAGTCATTCGCATTCTCTATGGCGGTTCCATGAAGCCGGATAACGCCCAGGAATTGATCGAGAAGCCCGACATCGATGGTGGCCTGATTGGTGGCGCTTCCCTGAAAGCGGAAGATTTTCTCGGTATCTGTACCGCGGCCAACTGAATATAAGACATTTTTTTCAGAGCGCCCCTTGTACAGACAAGGTTGACGCCTGACAGGTTTAACTGACTATGCAGACATTACTGACCGTGTTTCATATCTTCCTGGCCGTTGGCCTCGTGGGTCTGATTCTGATACAGCACGGCAAGGGTGCCGACATGGGCGCCGCCTTTGGCAGTGGCGCTTCCGGTACGGTATTCGGTGCCAAAGGCTCGGCCTCGTTTCTGACCCGTACCACGGCGATTCTGGCTACCCTGTTTTTCGTCACCAGTATCGCCATGGGCTATTACGCAACCCAGAGAGAGGCGCCCAAGGGTGTCATGGAGGGTTTCGGCGCGACTCAGGAAGCACCAGCAACGGAACCGGGCAGCAGTGATATCCCGCCGGTGACCGTTGATGGACAAAGTGGTGTGCCAGCACCCGCAGCGAGTGATATGCCCCCGGTGGCGCCGCAGGAGACAAGCGTCCCAGCACCTGCATCGAGCGATATGCCCCCGGTGGCGCCCCAGGAGACAAGCATCCCAGACAATGAGGCTCCTGAAGCGGCGGTCACCGCTGAGTCGGAAGTTCCCGCATCTGACAATGTGTCCCAGGACGGAGATAACAGTACCACTTCGGATGAAAAGCCTGCCGGAGAGGTCAACCAGAAATAAGGAGTACAGAGTTTACGCCGATGTGGTGGAATTGGTAGACACGCTATCTTGAGGGGGTAGTGGCGCAAGCCGTGCCGGTTCAAATCCGGCCATCGGTACCATATATAAAAACGGTAGTATGCAAAGCGCGTAATACCGTTTTTTTATGCCTGCAAAAGTATTATAACTCATTGATTTAAATCAAAAATTGCGATTGTCGGTTAACTTGACATGATCGCAGGGCAAAGGATAGACTGCGGAACATTCCCTGAATATTTAAAAAAATCATAATGATTATTAACAAAGGGGCGGCACTCAGATGCTCGAAAATTATTTACCCATTGTGATCTTTCTGGCCGTGGCATTCGTGATGGGTGGAGTAGTGATCGGTTTGGGATTCCTGCTGGGAACGCGCAAACCGGACAGTGAAAAACTCTCTCCCTATGAATGTGGTTTCGAGGCGTTCGAAGACTCTCGCATGAAGTTCGATGTTCGCTATTACCTCGTTGCCATACTCTTCATCATCTTTGATCTTGAGATCGCCTTCCTGTTTCCCTGGGCCGTAGTGCTCAAGCAGATCGGCATGGTCGGTTTTATCGCCATGATGGTGTTCCTGGGCATCCTTGTCATCGGGTTCATCTACGAATGGAAGAAGGGAGCATTGGAGTGGGAGTAGCCATGAACAGTAACGGGTTGGCAATACAGGTGGAGGTTAATCATGGGTATTGAGGGGATCCTCGAAAAGGGCATGATTACCACCACGGCGGATAAGCTGATCAACTGGGCGCGTACTGGATCCATGTGGCCCATGACCTTCGGTCTGGCCTGCTGCGCGGTTGAGATGATGCAGGCCGCGGCCTCCCGTTACGATATGGACCGTTTCGGCATTATTTTCCGCCCCAGTCCTCGCCAGTCCGATGTGATGATCGTGGCGGGAACTCTGGTGAACAAAATGGCGCCCGCCCTACGCAAGGTCTACGACCAGATGGCCGAGCCTCGCTGGGTGATCTCCATGGGATCCTGCGCTAACGGGGGAGGGTACTACCACTATTCCTATGCCGTGGTGCGCGGTTGCGACCGGGTGGTTCCCGTGGATATCTACGTGCCGGGCTGCCCGCCCACCGCAGAGGCCCTGCTGTACGGGATTCTGCAGCTGCAGGACAAGATCCGCCGGACCAGCACGATTGCCCGCCAAAGCGATGAGAAATAGATGAGTAACGCAAACCAAAACGGAATGCAGGATCGGCTGGATAGACTGGCCGAAACGTTGCGCCAGCGTTTCAGCGAACCTGAATTCACGCTGGAGCGCAGTTGTGGCGAGGTGACCCTGGTTGTACCCCCCGCCCGGTTGATCGAGGTCGCCGAACAGCTGAGAGATGACGACGCCCTCGCGTTTCAGGAGCTGATCGATGTCTGTGGCGTCGACTACGCCGATTACGGCCGCTCCGAGTGGCAGACGGACAGTGCACCAAACACCGGCTTTGGTCGGGGCGTGGAGCGTTTGGGTCGCCTCGAATCCATGGATGAGCACCGGTTTGCCGCGGTCTATCACCTGCTGTCGATTCAACATAATACACGCCTGCGCCTGCGGGTGTTTGTCGACACCGAACACCCCATCGTGCCCTCTCTGGTACCGGTTTGGGCCAGCGCCAACTGGTTTGAGCGCGAGGCCTTTGATCTGTACGGCATCCTCTTCGACGGTCATCCGGATCTCAGACGCATCCTCACCGACTACGGTTTCATCGGTCATCCCTTCCGTAAGGATTTCCCACTGATCGGTCAGGTGGAGATGCGCTACGACCCGGAACAGGCCCGGGTCATCTACGAACCCGTGAGTATCGATCCACGAACCCTGGTGCCGAAGGTCACCCGTGAAGACAACCGTTATCTGAGTGAGGATGACCCAACCCAGGACGCCGCCGATGCCTGAGATTCGTAACTACACCCTGAATTTCGGTCCCCAGCATCCCGCCGCGCACGGTGTGCTGCGTCTGGTTCTGGAGATGGACGGCGAGGTGATTGAACGGGCCGATCCGCACGTCGGTCTGTTGCACCGGGCCACGGAAAAACTCGCGGAAAGCAAACCCTACAACCAAAGCATTCCCTACATGGACCGGCTCGACTATGTGTCCATGATGTGCAACGAGCACGGCTATGTGCGGGCGATCGAGAAACTGCTGGGTATCGAGGCGCCGATCCGCGCTCAGTACATTCGTACCCTGTACGACGAGATCACCCGTATCCTCAACCACCTGATGTGGCTGGGAACCCACGCCCTGGATGTGGGCGCGATGACCGTGTTTTTGTATGCCTTCCGTGAACGGGAGGATCTGCTGGATTGCTACGAGGCGGTCTCCGGGGCGCGCATGCACGCGGCCTACTACCGTCCCGGCGGGGTCTACCGGGATCTGCCGGACAAGATGCCTCAGTACCAGGCCAGCCAGTGGGTGACCGGGCGCGATGTGGCGTTTAAGAACGAGGCTCGCCAGGGTTCCCTGCTCGACTTCATCGAAGATTTCAGCAATCGCTTTCCCACCCTGGTGGATGAGTACGAGACCCTGTTGACCGACAACCGGATCTGGAAGCAGCGAACCGTGGGCATCGGGGTGATCTCTCCGGAACGGGCGTTGCAGCTCGGATATACCGGTCCCATGATCAGGGGCTCGGGTATCGCCTGGGATCTGCGCAAGAAACAGTCCTACGCCGCCTACGACAAGGTCGCGTTCGACATCCCGGTGGGTAAAAACGGCGATTGCTATGACCGCTATCTGGTACGCATCGAGGAGATGCGCCAGTCCAACCGCATCATCAAGCAGTGCATCCACTGGTTGCGTCATCATCCCGGCCCGGTGATGTTGGATGACCACAAGGTCACCGCGCCCAGTCGCAATGATATGAAAAACGACATGGAGGGTTTGATCCACCACTTCAAGCTGTTCACCGAAGGCTATTGTCCCCCCGTGGGTGAAGTCTATGCCGCGGTTGAAGCCCCCAAAGGGGAGTTTGGCTGCTACATCATCTCCGATGGCGCCAACAAACCCTACCGCCTGAAGATTCGCGCGCCCGGGTTCTCCCACCTGGCCTCCATGGACGAGATGGTCAAGGGCCATATGCTCGCCGATGTGGTGGCGGTGATCGGGACCATGGATGTGGTGTTTGGTGAGATCGACCGCTAGAGCAAGCAACATGACAGTATCAGTAAAAGACAAGGTTTCTTTCTCTCCCGAAGTCTGCGCGGAGATCGATCGCTGGATCGCCAAATATCCCCCGGAGTGGAAACAGTCCGCCGTGATGGGCGCCTTGATGGTGGTTCAGGACGACAACGGTGGTTGGTTGACCACCGAACTGATGGACCAGGTGGCCGCCTACCTGGAGATGCCGCCAATCGCGGTCTATGAGGTGGCGACCTTCTACTCCATGTACGAACTCAAGCCAGTGGGCAAGCACAAGATCTGTGTCTGCACCAACGTCTCCTGCATGACCAACAAGGCGGATGTGATCGTCGATCACCTGGAAAAGCGCCTGGGAATCGGCTTTGGCGAGGTCACCGAGGACGGCCGCTTCTCCCTCAAAGAGGTCGAGTGTCTGGGGGCCTGCGGCGGAGCGCCGATGATGCAGATCGGCAAACAGTATTATGAGAACCTGACTCCGGAAATCGTCGACGCGATTCTGGACGGGCTGGAGTAAATTCCATGGTCAACGAAGTCTGTCTGCGAACCCTCGATCTGGAGCGTCCCTGGCTGCTGGAGCAGTATGAGAGCCGGGGCGGTTATCAGATGCTCAAACAGGTGATGAGCGAGAAGCGCTCCCCCGACGAGATCATCGAAGAGGTCAAGAAATCGGGTCTACGCGGCCGTGGCGGCGCGGGATTCCCCACCGGCCTGAAGTGGAGCTTCATCTCCCGCAACGCACCGGGCCAGAAGTACGTGGTGTGCAACTCCGACGAGGGCGAACCGGGCACCTTTAAGGATCGGGATATCCTGCGCTACAACCCCCATCAGCTGATCGAGGGGATGATCCTCGCCGGTTACGCCATCGGCGCGACCCGAGGCTATAACTACATCCGAGGCGAATTCTGGGAACCCTACGAGCGCTTCGAGAACGCCCTGAAAGAGGCCCGGGAAGCCGGCTACCTGGGGGAGAATCTGCTGGGGTCCGGATTCGATTTCGAACTCCACGCCCATCTCGGCGCCGGAGCCTACATCTGCGGGGAAGAGACCGCGCTGCTCGAATCCATCGAGGGCAAGAAAGGTCAGCCCCGATATAAACCGCCGTTTCCCGCCCATTTCGGGCTCTATGGCCGTCCCACCATCATCAACAACACCGAGAGTCTCGCCTCCATCCCGGTGATCCTGGAGAAGGGTGGTGAGTGGTTCGCCAATCTGGGTGTTAAAAACAGCGGCGGTTCGAAACTCTTTTCCATCTCTGGGAACATCAATAACCCGGGGGTGTTCGAGATCCCCATGGGGACCCCTTTCTCCACCCTGCTGGAGATGGCCGGTGGCATGAAAGACGGCCGCAAGATCAAGGCGGTCATCCCGGGAGGCTCCTCCGCGCCGGTGATCCCCGGTGATCAGATGATGGACCTCACCATGGACTATGACGCGATTGCAGGGGCCGGTTCCATGCTGG
The DNA here is from genome assembly GCA_037384565.1 of Candidatus Thiodiazotropha sp. Taxonomy (GTDB): domain Bacteria; phylum Pseudomonadota; class Gammaproteobacteria; order Chromatiales; family Chromatiaceae; genus Thiodiazotropha. The sequence goes on along the minus strand of JARRNW010000003.1, from coordinate 13,420 downwards.
GCTCCGGGGCGGTGATCGTCCTTGATGACACCAACTGCATGGTCAAGGTGCTGGATCGCATGTCCTACTTCTACCACGAAGAGTCCTGTGGCCAGTGCACCCCCTGCCGGGAGGGCACCGGCTGGCTCTACCGGATCGTCCACCGGATCGAAACCGGGCAGGGCCGCCAGGAGGATCTGGACCTGCTCGATGATATCGCCGGCAAGATCAGCGGAAAGACCATCTGTGCCCTGGGCGATGCCGCCGCCATGCCGGTGCAGGGCATGCTGCGCCACTACCGGGATGAGTTCCAATATCATATCGACCATAAGCGCTGCATGGTCGGGGTTGGCTGAGGTCGCGAGAGATAGAAACCACGATGACAGAAAACACAGTCACCATCGAAGTAAACGGGCAGGAGCTCCAGGCAAAAGCAGGGACCATGCTGATCGAAGTCACCGACGCGGCGGGTATCAAGATTCCCCGTTTCTGTTATCACAAGAAACTCTCAGTGGCCGCCAACTGCCGCATGTGCCTGGTTGAGGTCGAGAAGGCGCCCAAGCCCCTACCGGCCTGCGCGACCCCGGTCACCGACGGAATGAAGGTCTACACCCGTTCCCCCAAGGCCCTGGCGGCGCAGAAGGGGACCATGGAGTTCCTGCTGATCAACCATCCCCTGGACTGCCCGATCTGCGATCAGGGCGGCGAGTGCGAACTTCAGGACGTGGCCATGGGCTATGGCCAGGACGTGACCCGCTACGGGGAAGGCAAGCGGGTGGTGGCGGACAAGAACCTGGGTCCGCTGATCGCCACCGACATGACCCGCTGTATCCACTGTACCCGCTGCGTGCGTTTCGGTGAGGAGATCGCGGGCCTGCGGGAACTGGGGGCGACCGGCCGTGGTGAACACACCCTGATCGGCACCTATGTAGAAAAGAGCGTCAGCTCGGAACTCTCCGCCAACGTAATCGATCTCTGCCCGGTGGGGGCACTCACCTCCAAGCCCTTCCGCTTCAGCGCCCGGGCCTGGGAACTCACCCAGGTGGATTCCGTGGCGCCCCACGACAGCCTGGGCTCGAACCTGAATCTGCACCTGCGCGGCAATACCGTGATGCGGGTGCATCCCCGGGACAACGAGTCGATCAACGAGACCTGGATCTCCGATCGGGACCGTTTCAGCTACCAGGGGCTCTACAGCGAGGAGCGCCTGACCCGGCCGATGATCAAACGGGGCGGGGAATGGAAGACTGTGGGCTGGGAGCAGGCCCTCGAAGCCGTGGCCAAACAGTTCAAGGAGATCGGCGACGGTGAGCAGATCGGCGCCCTTGCGGCACCCACCGCAACCCTCGAAGAGCTCTTCCTGCTGCAGAAGCTGATGCGGGGCATGGGCTGCGCCAATATCGACACCCGTACCCGCCAGGGTGATTTTCGCCTGGACTCGACCCAGCAGGGCGCACACTGGCTGGGCATGAATCTGAGTGACATCGATCAGCAGCAGTCCGTGCTGGTCATCGGTGGCAACCTTCGCAAAGAGCAGCCGATTTTAGCTCACCGGGTGCGTAAGGCCGCACTGGGCGGCGCCTCGGTGTACTACCTGAACCCCTTTGAAGTACCGCTTAATCATGAAGGCAGCCAGTCAACCTGTCTGCCCAGTGACTGGGTATCCCGGCTTGCCGGGGTGGCCAAGGCCGCGGGCGTCAAGGCCAGCGGTGCCGCCGCGGCCTGGCTGAAATCCGCCAAGCCGGACGAATTCGCCAAGCAGACGGCGGCGTCTCTGAAACAGGCCGACAAGGGGATGATCCTACTGGGCGGTCTGGCTCAGTCCCATCCCGACTATGCGCTCCTGGCGGTGATCGGTGCCAGACTCGCGGAGGCCACCGGAGCGGTGTTCTCCATCCTGCCCACGGCAGCCAACAGCGTAGGGGCGCAACTGGTCGGAGCGGTACCCCATCTGAGCTGTGGCGGAGCCCCGGCCGAGGCTCGCGGGCTCGATGCATTGAGCATGCTGAAGCAGCCGCGCAAAGCCTATCTGCTCATGGGGGTGGAACCGGGGGTTGATTTCTGGAACGGCGCGCTCTCCACCAGTGCCCTGCAGAGCGCCGATGTGGTGGTGGCGATGAGCGCCTTCCGCAGCGCCGAGCTTGAGGCCTGTGCCGATATCCTGCTGCCCATGGCCACCTTTGCCGAGACCTCGGGCACCTTCGTCAACGCCGAGGGGTGCTGGCAGACGACCCGGGGCGCGGTGCGTCCTCAGGGTGAAAGCCGTCCCGCCTGGAAGATCCTGCGGGTGCTGGGTAATCTGCTCGATCAGCCCGGCTTCGACTATACCGATTCGACCCAGGTACTCGCCGAGATCCGGGGTCTGTGCGAATCGCTCAAACTCGACAACCGCCAGGACGATCCGGCGGGGCTCGATCCCCAACTCATCTCCAGCAGCCTGCAACGGGGCGGTGATATTCCCCTGTATGCCAGTGACGCACTGGTACGCCGGGCTCCGGCTCTGCAGCAGACCCGGGATGCGGGTCAGGAGATGATCCGCCTGCATCCGGATGAGGCCCACAAGCTGGGGCTCGAGGAGGGCGGTCAGGTTCGGGTGAAACAGAACGGCAATCAGGTGGATCTGCCCCTCGAACTGGATGCGGCCATTCCACAGGGGTGTGCCTGGATTTCCACCGGCTTGAAGCGCACCGCTTTGCTCGGACAGCCCTATGGTGAAGTGACCCTGGAGAAAGCATAACCGATGGAACTCTTCGTAAGCCTCTGGGACGCGCTTCCCTCCGAACTTCAGTACATGATCTGGACCCTGATCAAGATCGTCGCGATCGTGCTTCCATTGATGTTGATGGTCGCCTACTTCACCTTTGCCGAGCGCAAGATCATCGGTTACATGCAGGTGCGCATCGGTCCCAACCGGGTCGGTCCGAAAGGCTGGCTGCAGCCCATCGCGGATGCGCTCAAGCTGATGTTCAAGGAGATCGTCATCCCGACCCGGGCCAACAAGTTCCTGTTTCTCATGGCTCCGGCGATCACCCTGGGACCGGCCCTGGCCGCCTGGGCGGTATTTCCATTCAATGAAAAGCTGGTGCTGGCGGACATCAACGCCGGACTGCTGTACATCCTGGCGTTGACCTCGGTGGGGGTCTACGGCGTGATCATCGGCGGTTGGGCCTCCAACTCGAAATACGCCTTTCTCGGCGCCATGCGCTCTGCGGCGCAGATCGTCGCCTATGAGATCGCCATGGGCTTCGCCCTGGTGGGTGTGCTGGTGGCCGCCGGCAGTCTCAATCTGGGTGACATCATCAAGGCCCAGCAGGGGGGACTGTTCTCCTGGTTCTGGCTGCCGCTGCTGCCCCTGTTCATGGTTTATGTGATCTCCGGCGTAGCGGAGACCAACCGCGCCCCCTTCGACGTGGCCGAGGGTGAATCGGAAATCGTCGCCGGTTTCCATGTGGAGTACTCCGGCATGGCCTTCGCCGTGTTCTTCCTTGCGGAATACGCCAACATGATCCTGATCTCCGCACTGACCGCGGTGATGTTTTTCGGCGGCTGGCTCTCCCCCTTCCAGGGCTGGCCGGTGCTCGGCGTCTTGACCGACTGGGTCCCCGGTTTTTTCTGGCTGGTGCTCAAGACCGCCTTCTTCATGTTTCTGTTCCTCTGGCTGCGTGCCACCTTCCCCCGTTACCGCTATGACCAGATCATGCGTCTGGGCTGGAAGGTCTTTATCCCGATCACCATCGTCTGGATAGCAGTCGTCGGACTCGCTGTGGTCTACCAGATGCCCTGGTGGTTCGATTGAGGTCATCCATGAACGTACTCATCAACTATTTCAAAAGCCTTTTCCTGCTGGAGCTGTTCCGTGGCCTGAGCGTGACCGGCCGCTACCTGTTCCGCAAGAAGTTCACCATCATGTACCCGGAGGAGAAGGCGCCGGTATCGCCCCGTTTCCGGGGTCTGCATGCCCTGCGCCGTTATCCCAACGGTGAAGAGCGCTGCATCGCCTGCAAACTCTGCGAGGCGACCTGTCCGGCCCTGGCGATCACCATCGAAGCGGAACCCCGGGCGGACGGCTCACGCCGCACCACCCGCTATGACATCGATCTGTTCAAATGCATCTACTGCGGATACTGCCAGGAGGCCTGTCCGGTGGACGCCATCGTGGAGACCCGGGTCTATGAATATCACTTCGAAAACCGGGGTGAGAACATCATGACCAAGGAGAAGCTGTTGGCGGTGGGGAAAAAGTATGAGACCCAACTGGCCGCGGATATCGAGGCACAATCGAATGTACGCTGACTTTCCGCTAACCATGAGCAACGCAGGCAAATCCCTATGACCCTTGAAAAGCTGATCTTCTACGTGCTGGCGGCAGTGATCCTGGTAGCCGCGACCATGGTGGTGACCCGACGCAATCCGGTGCACTCGGCCCTGTTTCTGATCCTCACCTTCGTTGCCAGCAGCGGCGTGTGGATGCTCGCCGAAGCGGAGTTTCTCGCCATCGCCCTGGTACTGGTCTACGTGGGCGCGGTGATGGTGCTGTTCCTGTTCGTACTGATGATGCTGGACATCGATCTGGCGACCCTGCGGGCCGGGTTCATCAAGATGCTGCCCCTGGGCATCGTCATGGCCCTGGCCATGGCGGCGGAGTTGATCCTGGTGGTGGGGCCGAAGAACTTCGGCCTCGATGTGGTTGCAGCGCCTGCCCGCCACGGGGCGGAATACAGCAACACCGAGGCCCTGGGCGGTGTCCTCTACACGGTTTACATGTATCCCTTCGAAGTGGCCGCGGTGATCCTGCTGGTGGCCATCATCGCCGCCATCGGCCTGACCATGCGCCGGCGTACGGATACCAAATATCTCAACCCCTCCCAGCAGGTGCTGGTAAAACGGGATGACCGGGTTCGCCTCGTCTCCATGGAAGCGGACAAAGGATAACCAAGACATGATCGCACTTTCGGACTATCTGACCCTGGCCGCCATCCTCTTCGCCATCAGCGTGGCGGGAATCTTCATCAACCGAAAGAACGTCATCGTTCTATTGATGTGCGTCGAGTTGATGCTGTTGGCGGTGAATATCAACTTTATCGCCTTCTCCCATTTCCTCGGAGATACGGCGGGGCAGGTTTTCGTGTTTTTCATCCTCACCGTCGCGGCGGCGGAGGCGGCCATCGGCCTGGCGATCCTGGTGGTGCTGTTCCGCAGCAAGGGTAGCATCAATGTCCAGGACATGGATGCGTTGAAAGGGTAGTGATTCACTGTCCGCACAGGAACGCTCTGGCGGCGTACTGCGGCGGACCACTTAAAAGAAAACGGTTATGGAAAAGATCTATCTGACACTTGTACTGGCGCCGCTGATCGGGGCGATTCTGGCCGGTTTTTTCGGTGCGAAACTGGGCCGCAAAGGAGCCCACTGGGTGACCAGTACCGGGGTAGGTCTCTCGGCGCTGCTCTCCCTCTACGTGCTGTACCGCTTCATGGCCGGCACCCTGGAGGTGTTCAACGGTCCGGTCTACACCTGGATGGTCAGCGACGGCTTGCACATGGAGGTGGGCTTTCTGGTCGATCAACTGACCGCGGTGATGATCAGCGTGGTCAGCTTCGTCTCCTTCTGCGTGCACATCTACACCATCGGCTACATGGCCGACGACGAGCACAACTGGCCCAAGACCAGCCTGGCCGGGATCAACTCCTACCAGCGTTTCTTCAGCTACATCTCCCTGTTCACCTTCTCCATGCTGATGCTGGTCATGTCCAACAACTTCATGCAGCTGTTCTTCGGCTGGGAGGCGGTGGGCCTGGTCTCCTATCTGCTGATCGGCTTCTGGTCGGTACGTCCCACCGCGATTTTCGCTAACCTCAAGGCCTTCCTGGTCAACCGGGTAGGGGACTTCGGTTTCATCCTGGGCATTGCCGCGGTGGCTATGTACACCAACAGCCTGGACTACGCCGAGGTGTTCGCCAAGGCCCCGTCCCTGGCCGATACCCAGATCCATATCTGGGGCGATACGGGCTGGTCGCTGATGTCGGTGATCGGCATCCTGCTGTTCGTCGGCGCCATGGGCAAGTCGGCCCAAGTGCCCCTGCACGTGTGGCTGCCGGACTCCATGGAGGGCCCGACCCCGATCTCCGCGCTGATCCACGCAGCCACCATGGTCACCGCCGGTATCTTCATGGTGGCGCGCATGTCGCCCCTCTATGAACTCTCCGAGACCGCCTTGAGTTTCGTCCTGGTGATCGGCGCCACCACCGCCTTCTTCACCGGACTGATCGGCATCGTGCAGAACGATATCAAGCGGGTGGTGGCCTACTCGACCCTCTCCCAGCTGGGCTACATGATGGTGGCCCTGGGCGCCTCGGCCTACGCCGCCGGCATCTTCCACCTGATGACCCACGCCTTCTTCAAGGCCCTGCTGTTCCTCGCCGCCGGTTCGGTGATCATCGGCATGCACCACGATCAGGACATCCGCAACATGGGCGGGGTGCGCAAATACATGCCCTGGACCTACTGGACCTCCCTGGTGGGCTCCCTGGCGCTGATCGGTTTTCCCGGATTTTCCGGATTCTTTTCCAAGGACGCCATCATCGAAGCGGTACACCACTCCGAGATCGCCGGCGCCAGCTACGCCTATCTGATGGTGGTGGCGGGGGTGTTCGTCACCGCCCTCTACAGCTTCCGCATGTTCTTCCTGGTGTTCCATGGGGAGGGACCCCGGGATGAACATGCCAAGCACCACATCCACGAATCCCCTAAAGTGGTCACCGTGCCCCTGGTGCTGCTGGCGATTCCCTCGGTGTTCCTCGGCTATCTGGCCATTGGACCGATGCTGTTCGGCGACTGGTTCGAAGGGGTGATCTTCGTCCTGCCGGAGCACAACACCCTGGAACATATCGGTGAACATTTTCACGGCTCCATGGGCTTTATTCTGCATGGAATGATGGGCTTGCCCTTCTATCTGGCCATGGGGGGACTGTTCGTCGCCTGGTACATCTACATGAAAAACCCGGCCATCGCAGACAGGGTCAAGACCACGCTTGCGCCGATCTACCAGCTGCTGGATAAGAAATACTGGTTCGACGAGGTCTACCAGGCGGTGTTCGGCGCCGGCAGCCGGGGCCTGGGCAAGTTTCTCTGGCTGGCCGGCGACCGGGGGCTTATCGATGGCCTGGCGGTCAATGGTTCCGCCTACACCGTCGGCAAGCTGGCCGCCCTGGTGCGCCATGTACAGACCGGTTACCTCTATCACTACGCCATTGCCATGATTCTGGGTCTGCTGTTGCTGCTGACCTGGTTCATCTATGTTTAAAGGACGTTGCGCATGATTGCCGATTGGCCCCTACTGACTCTAACAATCTGGCTCCCCATCGTCGGCGGCTTCATGGTGCTTGCCAGTGGCGAACGAGATTTGAATGCGACCAAGTGGACCGCACTGATCATCGCCATCCTGACCTTCATCGTCAGTCTGCCCCTGTGGTTCGCCTTTGACAGCTCCACCGCGCAGATGCAGTTCGTCGAGCGGGTGCCCTGGATTCCCGGTTTCAACGTGGAGTACTACCTGGGGGTCGACGGCATCTCCATGCCTCTGATCGTGTTGACCACCTTCATCACCCCTCTGGTGGTGATCGCCGGTTGGGAGGTAATCAAGGTGCGTCCCTCCCAGTACATGGCCGCCTTTCTGATCATGGAAGGGGTGATGATCGGGGTCTTCTGTGCCCTGGACGCCATGCTTTTCTACGTCTTCTGGGAGGCGATGCTGATCCCGATGTTCCTGATCATCGGCGTGTGGGGCGGACCGAACCGGGTCTACGCCACGATTAAATTCTTCCTCTACACCTTTTTCGGTTCGGTGTTCATGCTGGTCGCCCTGATCTACATGTACTTCCAGTCGGGCAGTTTCGACATCCTCGGCTTCCACACCCTGAAACTGAACCTCACCGAACAGACTCTGATCTTTATCGCCTTTCTCATGGCCTTCGCGGTCAAGGTGCCCATGTGGCCGGTACACACCTGGTTGCCCGACGCCCACGTAGAGGCCCCGACTGGCGGCTCGGTGATCCTCGCCGCGATCATGCTGAAGATCGGCGGCTACGGCTTCCTGCGTTTCAGCCTGCCCATCACCCCGGACGCCAGCCACAGCCTTGACTGGCTGATCATCGGCATGTCCCTGATTGCCGTGGTCTACATCGGTTTCGTGGCATTGATCCAGCAGGACATGAAAAAGCTCATCGCCTACTCCTCCATCGCGCACATGGGCTTCGTCACCCTGGGCTTCTTCATCGTGTTCATCATCAGTCAGAACAACGCGGGCAGCGGCGCGGCCCTGGGCATGCAGGGGGGCATGGTGCAGATGGTCTCCCACGGCTTTATCTCCGCGGCTATGTTCCTCTGTGTCGGAGTGCTCTACGACCGGCTGCACAGTCGTGAGATCAGCGCCTACGGCGGGGTGGTGAACACCATGCCGGTGTTTGCCGCGTTCATGGTGTTCTTCGCCATGGCCAACGCGGGCCTGCCTGGAACCTCCGGCTTCGTCGGCGAGTTCATGGTGATCCTGGCCAGCTTCCGCGCCGACTTCTGGTACGCATTCCTGGCAGCAACCACCCTGATCATCGGCGCCGCCTACACCCTGTGGATGGTCAAGCGGGTGGTGTTTGGTGATGTCGCCAACGACGGCGTGGCCGCGCTGCAGGACATGAATCAACGTGAACTTATCGTGCTGGGCACCCTGGCAGTGGCGGTACTGCTGCTGGGCCTGTGGCCGGCGCCCCTGGTGGAAGTGATGGATGCTTCCGTGAATAACCTGTTGCAGCACATCGCTGTGTCCAAGTTATAACCTGACGGAGCCGAATCGGTAGCAAACCCATGCAATTCGACGTAACACAACTTATCCCGGTGCTTCCGGAAATCTCCCTGCTGATCCTGGCCTGTCTGGTTCTGGTGGTCGATCTGTTCATCTGCGAGGAAGATCGCATCGTCAGCTACGTCATCTGTCAGATCGGTCTGCTGGTAACCCTGGCGGTCACTCTGGCGGTGGCCCACCCCGAGGCGCAGATCGTGTTCGACGGGACCTACATCCGCGACCCGATGAGCGATGTACTGAAGAGCGGGATCCTGGTGGTCAGCTTCCTGGTCTTTCTGTATGCCAAGGATTACCTTCTGGACCGGGATCTGTTCAAGGGCGAGTTCTACACCCTGGGCCTGTTCGCCGTGCTGGGCATGTGCATCATGACCTCCGCCAACAGCTTCCTCACCGTCTACCTGGGGCTGGAACTCCTGGCACTGTGTCTCTACGCACTGGTGGCGTTCAACCGGGATTCCCCCGTGGGCGCCGAGGCGGCGATGAAATATTTCGTCCTGGGGGCCATGGCCTCCGGCATGCTGCTCTACGGCATCTCCATGATCTACGGCGCCACCGGAACCCTGCGATTCGACGAAATGGCCCAGGTGGTCAGCGCCGGCGACATGAACCGCATGGTCATGGTCTTCGGCATCGTTTTCCTGGTGATCGGCCTCGCCTTCAAACTCGGCGCAGTGCCGTTCCACATGTGGGCTCCGGACGTCTACCAGGGCGCCCCCACCGCGGTAACCCTGTTCCTCAGTAGCGTACCGAAGATCGCCGCCTTCGCCCTGGCCATGCGCATGCTGGTCGATGGGCTGTCCGGGCTGCACGGAGGCGCCATGGGACCCTGGCAGGGCTGGCAGGGGATGTTGATCATTCTCTCCGTGCTCTCCATGGGCATTGGTAATCTGGTCGCCATCGCCCAATCCAACATCAAGCGCATGCTCGCCTATTCGACCATCTCCCATGTGGGCTTCATCATGCTCGGTATTCTGGCCGGCAACCAGGCCGGCTACACCGCCGCCATGTTCTACACCCTGGTTTACGCCCTGATGTCAGCGGGAGGTTTCGGCATCATCATCGCATTGAGCCGCAAGGGCTTCGAAGCAGAGAACCTGGAAGACTTCAAAGGCCTCAACCAGCGCAACCCCTGGTTCGCCGCCATGATGCTACTGTTGATGTTCTCCATGGCCGGTGTGCCCCCCACGGTGGGATTCTTCGCCAAGCTGTTCGTCCTGGAGGCGGTGGTCTCCGTGGACCTCACCTGGCTGGCCCTGGTGGGTGTGGCCTTCTCGATTATCGGCGCCTTCTACTACATCCGCATCGTCAAGCTGATGTATTTCGATCAGCCGGTGGATGACACACCGCTCAGTGTCGGCATCGACACCCAGGTAGTGCTCTCCATCAACGGCCTGGCCATGCTGGTGCTCGGCCTGTTCCCAGCCGGCCTGTTTGCCCTTTGCGCCAACGCCTTCAGCGGCTGATCGGGCCATTTCTGGAGGAACGGCCCTGACTTAAGCAAAAAGTCAGGGTCACCCATAAACCAATAATCACCGTCATCCCTAAACCAACAACTTCCGTCATCCCGGCGAATGCCGGGATCCAGAAGGCTGAAGGGCACACATCCAAGCACTACTCACCCTCGTTCCCACGCTCTGCGTGGGAATGCCTACCTCAGCTCAGCAATATCACAGACGCCTTGGTAAAACGTCGAACTCCGGGTCGACATCCCCAGGCGGAGCGCGGAAACGACCACCGAAAAAATAGCGTCATCCCTAAACCAACAACCTCCGTCATCCCGGCGAATGCCGGGATCCAGAAGGCTGAAGGGCACGCTATTCCTATATTCCATCCTTAGCGTAAACGATGCATTCACACACCATTTTCCCGGCATACACCCGAATGACGAAAATCCAGGGTATCGTCTTAAGTAAGCACCATAGAATTCCCACTGAATAAAGACGGAAATTCATGTGTCGATATCTGCGAGTCAGTGCCCCGTAACCATGCGTTTTCGCAGTTCCACAAACCCAGAATTTTTCATTTCGCCGCAGCATTAGGAAGCTTGAAACAGAAGATTTCGAAAAAAATCGACAAGGGGGTTGTCATCCCGACGCAACATGGGTAGTATTGCCCACCTCGATGCGGGGTGGAGCAGTCTGGTAGCTCGTCGGGCTCATAACCCGAAGGTCGTTGGTTCAAATCCAGCCCCCGCTACCAACTTAGCAGACGGCCCGGAAACATTGTCATTATTGGCAGTTTTTCCGGGCTTTTTGCATTTCTGGAGTATGGTTTTCTCCTTGGCTGCTATGGCGTGATGCCGGCCTGATCGCTTTAAAGATCAGGCTTTAATTCCTTCCCTCTTTCGACAGGCGTGGCTTGAATAACAACCTAAGAAACGGTTGTTGAATAGGGATTCAAAGACTGCCCTCCCCAGAGAAGCTTTTTATCCACTTCGCTTAATGTTGCTTCTTCACACACGCTATCCCAATGCTGTTCGATGATCGTGGTGAGTTTGTCGAAGATTGCAAAGGCATCTTCCTCGGAGAGCAGGAAGTTATGCGCGGTTTCAAGACAGGTTTTGAGCTGGCTCAGGTTATTGTGACCCGATATCAGCAGGATGTCTGGGTCGCTCATCCCCCGTGGGGCCAGGCAAGAGTCAGACGTGCTTGTTCTTGAAGTGTTCAATCAACGCGTCATCAATAAATCCATCCAGGCTGATTTCGATGGCTTCATGCGCGTGAACGCAGAGTTTGACCCTTTTGCTGGTGAGGTTGAGGATGCCTACCTGGATCGGCTCGAAAAAAAGCTCACCGGCAGGGGTGTCTGGATTGACATTATTGCTGAGTGAAAGGGTAAATATTTCGTAGGGTTTGCGACGGAAAACCAGGATTTCGTCGAGCGGGACAGACAATACAGGCATGATGCTACTCCTTGCTTCAATTATCACTTTGAAATCACCACTGGTGAGTGGGTGGTCAGGAGGGTGATAACGACAGCAAGTGCCGCCCTGGGTATTTCCCGCGAGCAGGTTTTATATTCCCCAGGCCTCCCGGCCATCGGGTTCCGGATTTCGGGCATAAAAAAACCACAAAATTCCCGGGTGTGGTTTTGCCCGCTTGCTAGAGTTATCACGCTCTAGTTGGGATTTTATGCTCACTGAACCTAGTGTCAAGTTAGCACTGTTCCAGTGGGAGGGGGGATGTGCCCGGATCGACGCCAAATTCGGAGGCGGAGCGTCTGCTTCCAATTCGCTGGAAAGATGCAGTTTGAAGTTTTGAAGGGGGCGGACTATCACAACCAATTGAACGCAGGTTACTTTCATCCCGGAACATCCCATTCAAGCATCAAAAACAGCAGTGTAAGATCCCAATGGCTCCATAATTGCCGTGTCGATTTACACCCGCCGTTGTTACCCTCTTAAAGTATCCGTTTTGCCCAAAAAAACAGACGGTTTAAGGCCCGATTCGTCGGTTTTTTCGAAATTTATTCCAGTATTTCTACGGGTTGCTGTGGTTCGGCCCCTTCAGTCTACCCTCGAATCGCCCTAATGGGTCGGGGTCGAGAAATGGCGGTCGAGAAATGGCTGTCCGCATTGTCGTTCGTCATTCCGGCGCAGGCCGGAATCCAGGGGAAGGGGCGCTTGCCATCAATAAGCTCGACTGTTGAGGTTTCATGAGCGCCGTGGCACGCGACGTCAATTTGAAGGGGGAGGACCACAGTAATCCGTTGAACACCAAAATATTCGTCTAAACAACCGTCCAATCTGGCCTTAGAGCGCCTATTTGGGGCAAATGGCTGTTGGGGGGTAAAGTAATGGCACTCCCAAATCGACACTGCTATTCAAAAGCCATTGGGGTCTCCGCCCCTTCTCCAGGCGCTTGTACAACAGACAGAATCCGTTGTTGTGCCAATACAGCACCTTGAGTTTGTCGCATTGACGATTGCAAAAGGCAAACAAGGCCGGCTGGAAGGGATCGAGCTCAAAGATCTCCTGAACGATTAGCGCTAAGCCATCGATCTGTTTGCGCATATCCACCGGATCACGGGCCAGATAGACCTGGGTTTGATCAAACAGGCTCAGCACGACTTGATCACCCGGACCCATGCCAATAACGCCTCGGAGCCAATGGGGCGTTCAAAGGTCAGGCTCACCCCCTGAACGCTCAGGGCGCGTACCTCGCCCGAGGGGGAGGTCAATCCAGATTGCGTATCCATCTTAAAGAAGGTCAGGTCCCCTGCCGATGCGCTATTCTCAGAGGCTTCACGTTGAAATCGGGTCGTCCAGTTGGAAAACGAGGAGATATTCAAGCCCTGTTTGGTGCAGTAGGCGGATTTACTCAGATCACTGGATTGCCAGTTGTGGTAGTGTTCAAGCCACCAGGACCGTGGGTGACTGTATAGACGACGCGGTGATGCGGGATTCGAACGCTTTCTGGCCATGCTAATTGCTCCACTTGTTGGTGGAGATCAGGTTGAACAGTACCGGAAGCTTTGAAAAGACTGTCTTTGGCCGAATGCTTACGGCGGGCTTCACAGCCCGCAAGGGCCAGATTGTCGACGCGGCGATTGTTCCTGTGCCGAAACAGCGCAACAGCCGAGAGGAGAAT
>JARRNW010000002.1:0-28839 GCA_037384565.1 Candidatus Thiodiazotropha sp. | reverse complement strand
ACATGCGGGTATAGAGTGGCCAAGTCCATTGACTTCTACAACCATTACTCAGAGTCTAGTGAAAAAACTGTTCTTCAAAAAATTTACAAAAGGGTACAAAAAGATAGAACAAACACTAATATCGCGTTTTGTTGTGAGTCCAAATATCTCAAAAAATACGCAACTCACTGCCTTTATATCCACGGCATATTTTGGTAATAAAGACGGTAAACCGGTTATAGGTTTTGAACAAGGAGCACTTGCTTGGTTCAGTAAATCGCTATCGGAGCTAAGCGATGATGAATATCTGACATTGATAGCTATGCTTCCAGCGCCGAATATACTGCTGCCTGACTCAGTAGCGTCAAAAGAACGGCTGCGGAGAATTAAACGGGTTCTAAATAGTGAGTGCGTTTACGATAATGTAGCGTCTATACATTTAGATCAGTGTTCTTAGGGTAAATATAGGTTTAATCTTGACGAAAACAATGTGTTCAAAAAATCATTACGAAAAACTGATCGAGGGTTATTTTCGATTTAGAAAAGGTGTGTTCGAAGAGAAAAAAACACTTTTTTCCAGTCTCTCAACACAGCAATCCCCCTGTGCACTATTTATTACCTGTTCGGATTCACGCGTTGATCCAACGTTACTGACACAGACCGATCCTGGTGACCTGTTCATCCTTAGGAATGCGGGTAATATCGTTCCGCCCTATGGGGCCATGCTTGGTAGTAGTACTGCAACGATAGAATATGCGATGGCTGTATTGGAAGTCCCGCACATTATCGTGTGTGGCCACACAGATTGCGCAGTTATGAAAGCGCTACTAAAGCCGGAATCGGTAAACGAGCTGCCGGCGGTGCGTGCTTGGGTTGCACAAGGTGAGACCACGCGCCGTATCATGCACGAATATCATTCAGAATGTGCAGAGGAAGACCGTCTGTTCATTGCTATTCAAGAAAACATTCGTGCGCAGATTGACAACTTACGTACCCATCCTTCGGTTGCGTTACAGCTTCGTAGAGGTAAAGTCGAGTTACATGGCTGGGTCTACTCAATTTCGAGCGGCGACATTTGGGTACTTGATATCAATACTGGTTCGTTTAAGGCATTGGAAATAAAGACTTAATCGACAGTTTTTGGTAGCAGCAACTGGCTCACAAGTTCCGCCTGTCGATTTGTTCCTGTTTTGGAGAAAATACGCTTGAGGTAGGTTCTGGACGAGGAGAGGGTTATGCCCATTTCAATAGAAGCGACCTCCAGTGATTTCCCGAGTGCCAACTTGTGTGCCAAAAGAGCTTCGGAATAGGTTAAATCATATCTTCTTCGCAGCGTATCCTGAGAGGGAGGTGGGACACCGTCTGAGCTGTAATCCAAGGCTTCAGAAATTCCCTTGACAAGCTCTTCGTGTTGACAGGGTTTGGTGAAGAAACGAAAGATTCTGGTTGTATTGATCAACTCTCCTGCGTCTTTGAGGTCTGCCGTGCCTGTAAGCATAATACACCGTGTTTCAGGGTATAGCTTATTGATTTCCTTGATCAATTCCGTGCCAGTCATTTTTGGCATCATTTTATCTGTTACCAGAACTTGAAAAGGAAGTTTCTTGAACTCATCCAGGGCGATAGCTCCGGATTGAGCAAAAATCATATCCCAAACGGAGTGGTATTTTCTAAGCGATAGTTGCAGTCCATAGAGTATCGCAGACTCATCATCAACGAACAGTACTCTGGGACGGCAGGGTTGCATAGGGGTGCGCTAACCTCAATTCATGTCATACAAACTAGCCGCCTGGCAAATATTTGCCCGGTTGCACCGATTTGGAGCAACTAGTAGAAACAATCCAACAAACTGACCAGTAAGCGGTTGAATTGAATCGTATACGCTATGCTCAAACTAGAACGGCTATCATAGCAAGCAGCCTGACTGAATGCAGATTGTATATGAAGGGATAATCTACCAAACTGAGAACTATCAGCAAGGTAATGCTTGTGAAGCGGCGGCTATCCTGGTTGACGGAGAACCCCTCGGTCAGGTGAAGGTTGTTTTCTTAAGTTCCCGATATGAAAAGATATCATCTTCGCTTCGAACATGTGAGAGAATTTTATTCCGATTGTTCAAAGAACACGATTGGAAAATGAAAGGCAATTAACCGACGTTCATTATTTGGCGTCTATTAGCCAACTCGCAGCGGATGTCGCACATGAGATCGATACGCCTACGCAATTTGTTAGTGATAATACGCATTGTTTATCTGAAGGATTTCTCGCATCCGGCTAGTAAGGAGAAAACTCAGAGTGATATTAATAATGCGATAAATACAGCAGTCGATATTTCAAGGAATGAGTGGAAGTATGGAGCAGAATTGAGCGTTGATATGGAAAGTGAACTTGGAAAAGGAACCCGTTTAATTGTTAGGTTGCCGATCCGTTAATGATAGAAGGAGTAAATGCTCATGGATAGAAAGAAAATTCTATTCATTGATGATGATACCAGTGTTTTACGTGGACTACAGCGTTCTCTCTATAGCTTGCGAAAAAAATGGGATATGCACTTTGAAGATCAACCCAGGCAGGCGATAGAGTTGGCAAAAAAAGTTCCTTTCGATGCTGTTGTTACAGATATGAAAATGCCTGTCATGGATGGGGTAGAGGTGCTAGAGAAAATAGCACTAATTAAACCCGATACATTTCGTCTCGTTCTATCCGGTCATTCAGGCGAAGACTTGATTATTAAAGCAACAGGAAACGCTCATCAATTCATAACAAAGCCTTGCGAACCAGCGAAGTTGAGAGAAATTCTCGAGCGTTTGTTCTTAATACAAGACATGTTGGCTAATAGTCGGCTAATCTGTTTTATGCCGGGAATTAAAAATCTTCCAAGTCTTCCGGATATTTACGTAAAGATCGAAAGATTAATGGAATCAGAAAGCAGTAGTGTGGCCGACATCGCCGAGACTGTTGCGCAGGATATTGCAATGACGGCAAAAGTTCTACAGTTGGTTAACTCTGCATTTTTTGGTGTTGGACGACATATTTCCAATACGCTGGAAGCTGTAAAACTCATAGGCATTGATGCGCTAAAAGCCCTGGTTCTGTCAGTAGGTATCTTTCATAAGTTGGATTCTAAAAGTGTGTCGGATCCGGAGTTCAGTTATCAGAAACTCCTTGAGCACAGTTTAATAGTGGCAACCTTGGCTTCTAAGATCAGTAGACGTGAAAAGTGTGATAAAAAAATGGTCGACGATTGTTTTATCTCCGGTATGATGCATGATCTCGGTTACTT
Source organism: Candidatus Thiodiazotropha sp. (assembly GCA_037384565.1). Lineage (GTDB taxonomy): Bacteria > Pseudomonadota > Gammaproteobacteria > Chromatiales > Chromatiaceae > Thiodiazotropha. The sequence goes on along the minus strand of JARRNW010000002.1, from coordinate 25,577 downwards.
GATATTGGCAGAGAATTTTTCTTCAAAGATTATTGAGGTGCGGGCCTTAGTAAAGCAGGAGAGCATTGATTGGAGTGAAGCTGAAGAGCAAGTTTTTGGTGCAACTCATGGTCAAGTCGGCGCGTATTTGCTCGGTATTTGGGGTTTGCCGACTGAAGTAGTCGAAGCGGTAGCGTACCACCATTCTCCGAGCGCATCAGATAATATGCGATTTGGTCCATTGGCTGCCACACATGTTGCAGAGTATTTGGTAAATCGTGGTCAAGAGGCCGTTAAAGGTATGGGATTCGACGATATCTGGTTGGATGAGAGCTATCTTCAGGCTATTTGTAAATCTGATCGGCTGCCTGCTTGGTCAGCACTTGCAAATGATTAGAACAAAGACCTGTTCTTGTCCCAATATGGGGCTGAAAAACTCTGTCATGTAGGTAATGTGCCGGGCAACCCTGCAGCAGGTATGGTTAATTTGGTTTCCAATCAAGTCAGTGAAGTTTGATCACAGGATCAATACTGCGCCGAAGCATGCGTGCGAGTGTTGTCAATCCGGTTCGCCACCACCCGAATAGCGTCAGTTGATGCATTTTGTAAAGTGACAGATAGACCCATCGGGCGATCCATCCACTGACTCGGACACTCCCAGTGATCGCGCCCATCAGGCTGCCTACCGTGCTGTACCGGCCCAGGGTGACCAGTGATCCATAATCGCGGTAGTGGTAGGGTTTATTAACAGTCTTGTTCTTCAAACGGAGACTGAGAGCCTTTGCAAGGTAGGATGCCTGCTGGTGTGCAGCCTGGGCACGGGGAGGTACCCAATCCCCTTGATCGTTCATTGGACAAGCTGCGCAGTCACCTATGGCATAGATGCGATCATCATCCTCAAGCAGCAGGTTGCGGTTGACCTTGAGTTGATTGATTTTGTTGGTATTGAAGCCAAGGGAAGCGAGGAAGTCCGGGCCTTTGATACCCGCTGCCCAGACCTTGATCTTTGCAGGCACCACCAACCCGGATTCGGTGTGCACCGAGTCCTCGGTAATCCGAGTCACCTTTTGTGAAACATGAACCTGAATGCCCAGGCGTTGCAACTCACTCTGAACCTGCTGGGATAGCGCCAACGGCAAGGCGGGCAGGATCTGCGGTCCGGCATCGAGGATATGCAATCGAACGTGGCGATCGGGTTCGATGGTCTCGAATCCATATTGAGGGATCTGGCGGGTCACCTGGTGGAGTTGTGCGGCCAGTTCAACACCGGTAGCGCCCGCACCCACGATAGCCACATCGAGCTGGCCGTCTCGAAGCGGTTCGTTCTGGGTGTTAGCCCGGATTAGTGCCTCCAGAAGCTGTTTCTGAAACCCCATCGCCTGGGATTTTGTGTCGAGCATCAGGCAATGCTCCTTCACCCCTGGAGTACCGAAATCGTTACTGACGCTACCTACTGCGAACACCAGGAAGTCATAGCCGAAGCGTCGGCTGGGAATCAGAACTCCGCCGGCATCATCAAGCAGCGGTGCCAGTATCACCTCACGCGCGACCCGATCGATACCGGACATGGCGCCCAGTCGGAAGCGGTAGTGATTCCAGCGCGCATGTGCCAGGTATTCGAGGGCGTGTTGTGCGGGATCGAAACTCCCTGCCGCAACCTGATGAAGCAGGGGTTTCCAGAGGTGGGTGCGGGTTGCGTCGATCAGGGTGATGTCCGCCCTGCCCTTACGGCCCAGTTTCCTGCCGAGGCGGGTGGCAAGTTCCAGGCCGGCGGCTCCGCCACCGACCACGACGATTCTAGGCTTGTCAGTCATGGGTCATTCCGTAGACAGGTTTTACAGGTCGTGGGGAAAAGTATCTCAGGATTATCGTATATGTCCATGTCAAAAACATGTCAGGCCATATATTTTTTCCGCAGGATAATAGGAATATCATTTTTGGCCCTGTTCACCAAATCCGGAGGCGTGGATGTCCTTGGGAATCTATACCAAACCTCATCTGTCCACCTCGGCACTGATCACCATCGATACCCAGAACGACTTCACACTCCCGAACGCACCTGCGAGAATTTCGGGTACCCAGGAGATTCTGCCGCAAATGCAAAGCCTGGTTGATGCCTATCGCCGATGCGGTCTGCCGATCGTGCACGTGGTACGGATCTATCTGCCAGACGGATCGAATGTCGATCTGTGTCGTCGCGCAACCGTTGAATCTGGAAACGCCATGTTGGCTCCGGATACACAGGGTGTGCAGTTGGTTGATGCATTGAAACCCGATCCCCAGCTTTGTCTGGATACTCGGTTACTGCTCTCTGGAGGATTCCAATCCATCGGTGCCAATGAGTTCATTATGTACAAACCACGCTGGGGTTCCTTCTATCAAACCGGGTTGGAGGGTTTTCTAAAACAACAGGATGTGGACACCCTGGTGTTATGTGGTTGTAATTTCCCCAATTGTCCCCGCACTACGATTTATGAAGCCAGTGAACGCGATTTCCGTCTTCTGTTGGTAACGGATGCAATCTCCCAACTCTATTCCAAGGGTGAAGAGGAGATGGCTAACATCCAGGTCGCACTCATGAATACGCACACTGTGATTGCTCAGCTGTCAGAAGGTTGAACCACTAAGAGTGCAAGTATTCGTGTGACCGATTCATTGAACTTGCGTGAGTTTGCGTGGGTCAAAGCTCAGGTCGACATTTGACGGATAGCGGACTGGACCGCAGAGCGCGCTCCTGTGCGTGCAGTTCCATCAAGCTAAAACAACCCGAGGTATTCACAACCGATAAGAGGACGCAGATGAAAAGCAGAACTTTACCTCATCTATTCCTGATTATATTTTCGTTCTTCACAATAATGGCCCAGGCTCAGGAAGGTGGCTTGGAGAATCTACGACAGACCGGAAAGGCGTTTGCCTCGGTCGCCCGCTCCGTATCCCCTTCGGTGGTTTTCATTCAGGTTGAAACCACCGCTGAACAGCCGTCGAACACCCGTCATGGCATGCCTTTCAATCAGCCCTGGCCGTTTGGCGACGAGATGTTAAAACGCTTTTTTGGCGATCGATATCACGGTTCCCCTAATATGACTCCGCGGCAGGCGCCCAGTCAGCAGCGTCGAGCGATTGCCCAGGGTTCCGGTTTTATATTTGCCTCCCGGGACGGATTGCTGTCTGACAAGTCCTATATCCTGACCAATAATCATGTGGTGGAGCACGCTGACAAGATCCGGGTCAAGCTGCAGGATGGTCGGGAGTTCGAGGCCAAGGTCACCGGGCGGGATCCTCAGTCCGATGTGGCGGTCATCGAGATACCCACGGGGGGGCTTCCCACCCTGGATTGGGGTGATTCGGCGGAGCTCGATGTGGGTGAATGGGTGGTGGCCATTGGCAACCCCTTCGGTCTGAGCCATACCTTGACCGTTGGCGTGGTGAGCGCAAAAGGCCGCACCGGTGTCGGGATCAACGACTACGAGGACTTCATTCAGACCGATGCGGCGATCAATCCGGGTAACTCCGGTGGGCCGTTGGTCAATCTGGACGGTCAGGTCATTGGCATGAACACCGCAATCTTCAGCCGTAGCGGTGGCTACATGGGTGTCGGTTTCGCCATTCCCAGCAAGCTGGCCCGTGCTGTCGCCAATCAGCTCATCGACCAGGGCAGTGTCACCCGGGGCTTTCTGGGTATTGTCATCCAGCAGCTGACCCCGGAGCTGGCCCAATCCTTCGATATGGAGCCGGGCAAAGGCATCCTGGTGGCCCAGGTGAGTGAGGATTCACCCGCACTTCGCGCCGGTCTGAAACAGGGGGATGTGATCCTCAGCTATCAGGGCAAGCCGGTGACAACGGTGGGTAACTTCCGTAATCAGGTGGCCCTGACAACTCCGGGGACCCGGGCGGAACTTGGAATTCTCCGCGATGGCAGGTCCGAGACACTCGAAGTCACAATCGGTGAAATGAGTCAGGACAAGCTGGTGGCTCTGGGCGGCACTCAGAGCGCTGACGAACTGGGACTCATGGTGCAGACCCTGACTCCGGAACTGGCAGACCAGTTTGATGCTCGTGCCGGTGAAGGGGTGGTGGTGACCGAGGTACGTAGCGGTTCCATCGCTGCGATGGCGGGTATCGAACCGGGTACCGTGATCCTGCAGGCGAATCGACGCAGTCTTTCCAGTGCGGCCGAGTTCGAGCAGGTGGTCAATCAGAGTCGCAATGAGAAGCGCATCCTGCTACTGATCCGTAAAGGTGGCATGCAGCGCTATCTGGCTTTGAACTGGTAAAAACCCCTCTGTCCGATACTTTACCTTAGCCGACGCCCTCTCCCTGTGAGAGGGCGTCTTCGATTTACTTGATAAGTCTTCACGGATGCCCAATATTTTCAGTAGAGCGTCGAAACATTCAATTCGAATCGAACGTTATGGAATATAAAGACTACTACAATATCATGGGTGTCAAACGGGACGCTGACCAGGATGAGGTCAAGCGCGCCTACCGCAAACTCGCCAGAAAATATCATCCGGACGTGAGCAAGGAGCCGGATGCCGAAGCCCGTTTCAAGGAGGTGGGTGAGGCCTACGAGGTGTTGAAGGACCCGAAAAAGCGCGCTGCCTATGACCAGCTGGGTGCTCACTTGAAATCCGGTCAGGAGTTTCGACCGCCGCCAGACTGGAATCAGGGCTTCGAGTTTCAGGACGGTGGATTCACGGGTGGGGGTGCGGCGCAATTCAGTGATTTCTTTGAATCCCTGTTCGGTGGGGGCGGCTTGGGTGGGCGCTACACCCGCAAGGAGTTCCATGCTCGGGGTGAGGATGTCTATGCCCGGGTCAGCATCGACCTCGAGGACGCCTATCACGGCGCGGCCCGCAGTCTCACCCTGAAGGCTACCGAAGTTGGCCCGGACGGTCGGCCCCAGGTGAAAGAGCGCACCCTGAATGTAAGGATTCCGAAAGGCGTGCGGCAGGGACAGCATATCCGCCTGGCAAAACAGGGTGGTGCCGGGTTCGGTCAGGGTGAGCCCGGGGATCTCTATCTGGAAGTCGAGTTTCAGCCTCATCCTTTCTACCGGGTCGAGGGTCGGGACGTCTATCTGAATCTGCCGGTAGCCCCCTGGGAGGCCGCGCTCGGCGCCACGGTGAAGGCGCCAACGCCGACTGGCGCGGTGGACCTGAAGATTCCACCCCATTCGGCCGCCGGACGCAAACTACGGCTGAGCGGGCGCGGGATTCCCGCCAGAGAGACCGGCGATCTCTATGTTGTGTTGCAGATCGAGTTGCCTAAGGCGGACAATGATCGGGCGATCGCTGCCTATCGGGATTTCGCGAATGCCTGCAAATTCAATCCACGGGCACATCTGGGGGTTTGATCATGGTGAAAACGGATTTGAGCAATCTGTTGTCCGGCGAGCTGTTGGACGAGGATGTGGCGCTGACCCTCGGGGAGCTGTCCCGGGTCTGCCGTGTGCCCGCGGAACGAATTCTGGAGCTGGTCGATGAGGGTGTGATCGAGCCCCTGGGTCGGAACCCGGTGCAATGGGTTTTTCAGGGTGTGAGTGTGCGGCGAGTGCGCTGTGCCCAGAGGCTTCAGCGGGATCTCGGAGTGAACTCCGCAGGCGCCGCCCTGGCCCTGGATCTGCTGGAAGAGCTGGAACGTCTGCGCGTCCGTCTGAATCTTTTGGATTAACCTGCAAACCGACCCGGACAATTACCTTTCAAGGACAAACCTATCATGTCGAAATCGCTGGCCGCCCTGCTTTGGTCGGGGCTGGGGTTCCCGGGCGCCGGGCATATCTACCTGCGTCGCTATCTGTTCGGGCTGATACTGATCGCCGCTGCCCTGGTGGCACTTTCTTTCCTGATCGCGCCGGTGATGGCTGTGGCTCAGCAGATCGCGGATCAGATCCTGGCAGGGGATTTACCCGCCGATCCGGCGGTGATTTCACAACAGGTGACCCTAAAGGCAGCGGAACTCGGGCGTACGGTCCGTATTCCCTTCTGGTCACTGATTGGTATTTGGGTGCTGGGTATGGCCGATGCCTACCGAATCGGTCGAAAGGTCGAAAGTGGGAGTGATGGTGTCTGACCCGGATATGGTCCCATACATACGCCCGGCAACCGAGGCGGATTTCCCAGCGATCGTTACGCTGATTCGGAGCCCCGAAGAGTGTTTCTATGTCTATCCCAAAGCCCACTATCCCTGGTCAGTGGAACAGCTTCGGCAACTGGCTGAATCCCGTCAGCAGCTCAGCGTTGTGGAGCACGGAGATCGGCTCATTGGTTTTGCCAATCTCTATAAGGTCGTGCCGGGTGATTCCGCCTTCATTGGTAATCTGATCATTGCTCGGGAGGCGCGGGGGCAGGGTATGGGCGGCCGGCTGATCGATTATATGACCGAGCAGGCGGCATTGCAGTATCGAGTGCAAGAGGTGCGGCTTTCCGTGTTCAATGAGAACACTCCTGCCCTTTTATTGTATACCCGCATGCAATTCCTACCCTATGCGCTGGAGGAGCGGGTCGACTGGCGTGGACAGCGGACCGGTCTGATTCACATGAAAAAGTCGATCCATGCCTGTTGATTCGTTGCGGGAGGAAGTACCCTACATCCCCTTGTTGGAATTCGAGACCGAACGCCTGTTGCTGAGACAGTGGCGTAAGGCTGATCTGGCACCTTTCGCCGCCCTGAACGCGGATCACCGGGTCATGCGCTATTTTCCCCAGCCGTTGAGCCGCACCCAAAGTGATGAGATGGCCGAGCGCTGTCGGGGGCTGATTGCTGAACGGGGTTGGGGACTCTGGGCGGCGGAGTTGAAGGCGACCGGGAGCTTCATCGGCTTTATCGGTCTGCATCGGCCGATACCGCAACTGCCCTGTGCGCCCTGTACCGAGATCGGCTGGCGTCTGGGATTCGACTACTGGGGGCGGGGACTGGCGACCGAAGCCGCGCGGGGGGCGTTGCGGGTCGGGTTTAAAACCCTGGGGTTTGAAGAGATCGTCTCCTTCACAACCCTCGGCAACCGGCGCTCCCGTGCGGTGATGGAGCGTTTGGGTATGGTATTGCAGGCGCAGACCTTCGAACATCCCCTGGTGCCCCGTGGCAGTCCGCTGCGGGAACATTGCCTCTACCGTCTGGCGCGGGAGCATTGGCTGCTGCGTGGAGCCGTGGCTGAGTGACTTGGGTCATTGGGAAAGGGTATAAGGGAGTTGAAAAAGAAATGACCGAAACTATCGCCTGATCAATCAAACGGAGTGTACGAATGTCCGTAGCGGAAGACCGCTTCGTCAAAGGTCTGCTCAAGTTCTCCTGGATCGTGCTTCTGATCGCGGCCTTATGGCAACTCATGCCCTGGATTCGCTACTATCTGATCGGTTCAACGGCGGAACCGCGGTCGATCACCGCTCGAGGGGAGTTGGCGGCGGATGAGCATGCAACTATCCGTATCTTCGACCAGGCGAGTCCCTCGGTGGTGTTCATCAGTACCACCCAGCACGTCCGGGACTACTGGACACGGAATATCTTCGCCGTACCCCGGGGTACGGGATCCGGGCTGGTGTGGGACGACTACGGGCATATCGTCACCAACAACCATGTGATCGAGGAGGCCTCGGAGGCGACGGTACGTCTGAATGACGGACGAAGCTACAACGCGGTGTTGGTGGGCAGCAGTCCGACCCACGATCTGGCGGTGTTGCGCATCAATGTGGCCTTCGACCGCCCCCCTGCCCTGCCTGTGGGCACCAGCCACGATCTGAAGGTCGGGCAGAAGGTGTTTGCCATTGGAAATCCCTTCGGGCTCGACTACTCCCTGTCCGGTGGACTGGTCTCCGCCCTGGATCGCTCCTTCACCGAGGATAACGGGGCGACCATCAAGCATCTGATCCAGACCGACGCGGCCATCAATCCGGGTAATTCCGGCGGCCCGCTGCTCGACAGCGCCGGTCGACTGATCGGGATCAATACCGCGATCTTCTCCCCTTCGGGAGCCTACGCCGGGATCGGCTTCGCGGTACCGGTGGATACGGTCAACCGGGTAGTGCCGGAACTGATCGCCCGGGGACACTATGTGCGCCCGAATTTGGGGGTAGGGGTGGATGAGGGACTGAACGCGACCCTGACCACCAAGTTGGGCGTCGAAGGCGTGGTATTGTTGAAGGTAGAGCCGGGCACTCCGGCGGGCCAGGCCGGGCTGCGGGGTACGAAGATCGATCCTATGGGGGAGGTCGTCCTGGGTGATGTCATTCAGGCGATCAATGGTCAGCCAGTGACCTCAATCTCCGAGATGCTGGCGCGGCTGGACGATTTTCATATTGGAGACCGGGTGACGCTAAGTATCTGGCGCAATGGCGATTCGCTGGATGTGGCGGTGCTGCTGCAGGGTGGGGATTGAGAACGGTACGGCCTGGATTGGGATTTGAATTCCGAAACTTGAGTTATTAGCCCAATATGCTTAGGCGTCGATTTAACGGTGTTATACTATAACAATTCGGGGGCTCGTGATGCAGGGTTCTCCCCTATGGCCACATCCGGTGCAAATATCTTAACCCATAGATATTGTTCATAACTTGTCCGGTTGTTTTTCCAATCCCTTGAATATTCCCGGAAACCAATGATTCGATTGACCTTTTTAATCCTGACCCTGATACTCCCGAGTTGGGTCAATGCGGAACCCTTGCGGGTTTTCGTCAGTGTGTTGCCGATCCAGAATTTCGTCGAACAGGTGGGCGGTGAGTGGGTGGAGGTCAATACCCTGGTACGTCCCGGGCAGAGTCCCCACAACTATGATCCCTCTCCCCAGCAGATTGCCGCCTTGTCCCTGGCACGGCTTTACCTGCGTACCGGGGTGCCTTTCGAAGATGCCTGGATGGATCGAATCCGCTCAGCCAATTCCGCCATGCGTGTGGTTGATCTGCGTGATGGTATTGAGTTGTTCCAGGCGCCCGTGCTGGATCATGATCATGAACATGAGGGTCATGATGAATTCGACCCGCATATCTGGACCGACCCGGTTCGGGTGATACACATGGCGGGGGTGATCCGTGACAATCTTTCCGACCTCGATCCTGGCCACCGGGAGGACTACCAGCGTAATCATGACCGGTTTGTCGCTGCATTGAGGCAGTTGGATCAGGAAATCGGAGGCCTGTTGAAATCCTCGAAGGGCCGCGAGTTTCTGGTGTTTCATCCCTCCTGGGGCTATTTCGCCCAACGTTATGGACTGGTTCAGGTGCCCATCGAACATCAGGGTAAGGAGCCGGGTGCGCGGGTGTTGACCCATTTGATCGATCAGGCCCGGGATGAGGATATCCGGGTGATTTTCGTCCAACCCCAGTTTGACCAGCGGCTGGCCGCTCAAGTGGCAAAGGCGGTCGACGGCCGGGTGATCGCGGTGGATCCGCTGGCCTTGGACTATATTGAGAACTTGCGGCGTGTGGCCGAACAATTCGCCGGAGTCCTGCAACCTTGAAGCCGATCATCAACCTCCAGGGTGTGGAATTCGCCTATGACAGCTTGCCGATCCTCTCGGACATCGATCTGCAGGTGACCGAGGGGGAGTTTCTCGGCATCGTGGGTCCCAATGCGGGAGGCAAGAGCACCCTGCTGAAGCTCATCCTGGGTTTTCTCGAGCCCCTCAAGGGTCGCATCGAGGTGCTGGGACAACCGCCTGAGGATGCCCGTCGGTTACTGGGCTATGTCCCCCAGTACCCGAGTTTTTCCCGGGATTTTCCCATCAGCGTGGAACAGGTGGTGCAATTGGGTCTGCTGGGACTCAACCGGCCACCCGGCTGGTATGGAGCCTTTTGGCCCTGTCGGGTGTCGGGCAGTGACCGGGATACGGCGCGTCAGGCCCTGGCGGAGGTGGAGGCGGAGGATATCGCCACGCGTCAGATCGGCAGTCTCTCCGGTGGGCAGTTGCAACGAGTACTGTTGGCTCGGGCATTGGCCAGTCGTCCCCGTATTCTGATTCTGGACGAACCGACCGCGAATATCGATCAGCGTCTGGAGAGCGAGATCTTCGACCTGCTGAAACGGCTCAATGACCGCATGACCATCCTGGTGGTGTCCCATGACGTGGCCTTCATCTCCCGTTATGTGAACCGGGTCGCCTGCATCAACCGCACCCTCTTCTGTCACCACACCGACGACATCGACGGCCAGGTGATCCAGGATCTCTACGGCGAGCATGTGCGGATGATCGCCCACAGTCACGCTCACGGACACTGATATGGAGGGTTTCTTTCCGGCCCTGATGCATCATGAGTTTCTGCAAAGCGCGGTGGCGGCCGCGCTGCTGGCCAGTATCGGCTGCGGGGTGATCGGCACCTATGTGGTGGTCAAGCGCATTGCCTTCATTGCCGGGGGCATCGCCCACTCCGTGCTGGGTGGCATGGGAGCGGCGGTCTACTACGGTTTCGATCCCCTGCACGGCGCCCTGCTGGCGGCGATTCTTTCCGCTCTGCTGATCGGCTGGGTCCGCCTGAACTGGCGGGTGCAGGAGGACACCCTGATTGGTGCGCTGTGGGCGATTGGCATGGCGGTGGGGGTGATGTTCATCGCCAAGACACCGGGTTACCAGTCTGACCTGATGAGCTACCTGTTCGGCAACATCCTGCTGGTGCCCGACGAGAGTCTGATCTTCATGCTGGCCCTGGATATCCTGCTGTTGATCGTGGTCGGGGCCTACCACCGTCAGTTTCTTGCCGTGGTCTTCGATGAGGAACTGGCCAGACTGCGGGGTATCCCGGTAGGGGTTTTCTATCTGTTGCTGCTGGTACTGGTGGCGGTTACGGTGGTGCTGCTGATCCAGGTGGTGGGCCTGATCCTGGTCCTGGCTCTGCTCACCCTGCCAGCGGCGATCGCCAGTCATTATGTACACTCTCTGGGCCGTATGATGCTGATCGCTACCCTGCTGGGCATGTTCCTGAGTGTTACCGGTCTGGCGGTCTCCTATACCCCGGATCTGCCGGTAGGCCCGACCATTATTCTTCTTTCCGGGGCCGCCTATGTACTCTCCGTGGTCTGGTCCCAGTTGCTGCGCCGGCGGCGCAGTCAGCGTGCGCTGGCCCAGCGCTCAGAAGCCGGAGGTGGTGTGTGAACCCACAGGGTATCCGGCGTGTGATAGAGCGGGCCGAGGCACTGTGCCGCGAACGGGGGGTGCGCCTCACCGCCCAGCGCAAGACCGTGCTGCAGTTACTGATCGCCGCCGACAAGCCGTTAAGCGCCTACGATCTGCTGGAGCGTCTGCGCGGACAGGTGAAAAACCCGGCCCCGCCTACGGTCTACCGGGCTCTGGATTTCCTCATGCAACAGGGCCTGATCCACAAGCTTGAAAGCATCCATGCCTATGTGGGGTGCACCCATCCCGATCATCCCCATGCCGGGCAGTTTCTGATCTGCGCGGACTGCGGGGAGGTCGAAGAGGTGGCGGATCCCCGGGTATTGGAAAGCCTGGAGGCGGCCGGACAGGCTCAGGGGTTTCGAACCCTCCGTTCCGTAGTTGAACTGCTGGGGACCTGTGCCCACTGCCGACATGCCAAAACCCACACCGATTGAATCGAAAGATCTGAGCGGAAGACGCTGAATGGCCCTTCATGTGTTGAAATTGCACGATATTAACGCTATATAGTGTTATATCGACATTTGATGGGTATCTGGTATGAACTCACTCGCCATAAAACAACCGGAAGCGCCTCAGGTTCTGGCCAAAGCGCTTTGGAATGCCGGCAAGGCATTAGGGCTTACCCAGGCTGAGGTCAGTCAGGTGATCGGACGGGATCGCAGCGCGATCCATCGCAATGGTCTTGATCCCGCCAGCAAATCGGGAGAACTCGCCCTGCTGTTGATCCGCCTCTATCAGAGCCTGTTTGCCCTGACCGGCGGTGCTGCGGGGACTTTGAAGCATTGGATGCATACCCGTAATCTTCAGACCGGCGGTGTCCCTGCGGATCAGGTCAAGAGTGTGCAGGGTCTGCTCAAAGTGGTCGAATATCTGGATGCCATGCGCGCCAAGCAGTAATGGATATCTGGCAGGCCTGCAAGGACGCGGCGCGACCCACACCCCTCTCGGGTGAGGTGATCCGAATCGTCGAACCATTGGCGTCCCGCGCCCTTTCAACCCTGGTGGACGATCTTCAGGAACAGGCTCTGCTTGAAACCCTGTTGGATGCAAGCCGACCCCGGATTCCAGATGTGGCCCTGGCGTTACATGAGCTTTTGCAGAGCCCTTTCCGGAATCCTCCCCTCAAACACGGTTCCCGTTTCGGTACCCACCAGGAACCAGGCCTGTTCTACGGATCGGCGGGTATCACCACCGTCCTGGCGGAAACTGCCTACTACCGGTTCGTATTCTGGGCTGGGATGAGCGAGCCGCCACCGGGTGGACGTCTGACCACGGAGCTGACGATGTTTTCGGCGAGTTTCGCGCTGCAACGGGGACTGCAGCTGCAACATCCCCCATTCTCCCAATATACGCAGCTGCTGCGGGATCCTCAGGACTACCGGGCAACCCAAGCGCTGGGAAGGGCCCTGCGTGAGGCCGGAATCGACGGTTTTGAATACCTTTCGGCCAGGGATCGGGAGGTGGGTTTGAACCGGGCCTTTTTCACCCCCGGGGTGTTTGCCCATCCGATGCCCGGATGGCAGGAAGACTGGTTGTGCGAGACCCGGGCCGAGGCGGTTTCATTCTTCAGTAAAAAGCACGGCGCCAGTTTCTATCCCCTGGAGGATTTTCGGGTCGATGGGGCTCTGCCCTTGCCTGCCTAGTGCGGTTAATTTTCCAGGATTCCACCCATAAGAGCCTCGTTCCCACGCAGAGCGAGGGAACGAGGCTACCAAGGATGGATCCGGGGATGCGGCCCGCAACGCTCAGTCGCGGATGACGATTTCCACGCGGCGGTTTTTCAGGCGGCCGGCCTCGGTGGAGTTGTCGGTGATCGGGGAGCTCTCACCCAGTCCCACAGTGTCGATGCGAGAGGCGTCCACTCCGACCTGGATGAGGGCGTTTTTCACTGCCAGGGCACGTTGTTCGGAGAGCTTCTGGTTATACTCCTCGGAGCCGATGTTGTCGGTATGGCCCTCGATGAGTACGGTCTTGTTGGGATACTCGGCGAGGAATTTGGCCAGTTTGTCGATGGTGTTCATCGCCCCGGGCAGCAGATCCGTCTTGCCGAAGGAGAACAGCACGTCCCCCAAGGTGATGACCATGCCGCGCTCGGTCTTCATGGCCTGCAGGTCTTCCAGCTCCTTGCGCAGTGCATCGGCTTTGGCCAGGGCATTCTCCCGCTCCATCAGGGCGGCTTCCTTGTCGCGCAGGGCCTCATCCCGGGCCTGTTGTTCCATCTGAATTTCCAGCTCCCGGGCCTTCAGTTGTTCCTTGTTCTTGATTTCACCCAATTCTTCGAGTCGGGCTGCCGCCACCTTACGTTTGGCCACTGCCAGGGCGGTATCGGTCCGAGCCTTGCTGACATAGGCCAGGGAGGTCATGTCCTCCTCGTTGTTGGCCTGGGCGGCGCGATTCAGGACGATTGAGGCCCTTTCCAGCTCGGTGGAGGCGTAGCGCAATACGGATTCGTCCTGTTTTGCATCCGCGTAGGCCTGTTCGGCCTCCAGTAGGGCGTCGTTCTTCTGCAAGGTGCTGCAACCACTGAACAACAGGGCCAGTGCGGTGGCAGCCAGCAAATGGTTTCCTAAACGGGTCATGGTGATCTTTCCCCTAGATGATTCGTTGTTCGTGGTTATCGTTTGCTGCGGGCGCGCATGATCTCTTCACGCAGCACCTTGATGCTGGTTTCGAGTTCCGATACGGCCTTTTCCGCCTGGGTGCGGGCTGAGATGGCCTGCGCCAGTTCCGCATCCGCCTGCGCCTCTTCCGCCAGACGTCGGGCTTGATCGTAGTTCTCCTTGTCCATGGCGGCCTTTGCGTGCTTCATTTTCTGGCGGGCACGGTCCATGTAGACGGGTGCGTATCGGGTGGATTCGTCGCTTTCGGCCGCCGTGAGCGCGGTTTGGGCCGCCGAGACCTCGGCCACGGGTTTGGGGGTCGAACTGCAGCCGACCAGGGAAACGAATAGCAGTGAGGCTAGCGCGGGTACCAATATCGTTCGCCGACATGGATTATTAGCGATCAGCATGACGAGCTTCCTTAAGAGTTGAAGTTATCGATAAGGCGTGCCGGGGCTCCTGAGACCTTTTACACCCTAGGTTATTGATAATGGCTTAAATCAGTATGAATTTATCGCCGGGTATGCGCAGATTATTGAAAGCTTTGAGGTATTCGTCAACCGTCGTTCTGTGCGGGTGTTTGATATAGATCACAGGTGTTTATGTTCTTTAGGTTGATCCGGCTAGGGATTCGTACCGAAATGATCCGGTTACGGATTCGTGTACCCCGTTACAAAATCCGTGACGGGGTACACTAGTTCAATGCAGATCTTTCAGCAGTGAGGTCTTGATGGGCGAGTCAACCTGGTCCACGGTGTGGGTGTAGGCGGGATGGTCGATGCCCGCTGAAAGTCTCGCGCCGCTTTTCAGGGCGTCGATCATAGTCTGGCTGAGTTCGAAGCGCAGGAAGTGGACCGAGGCGGTCTTCTCCTCAGTGGAGCGTTGCAGGTCTTCGTTGGCGATGGGGCGAACCTTTTCGAATCCCTCCACCTGCACCCATATTGCTTCTTCCACGCCGACCAGGCTGGCCAACGCCTGCTTGCGCTCCTCCGCATCGTGGTACTCCATCATGAAGGTCGCTTTCCAGTTCATCCCGTCAGGAATGAGTGGGTTGTAGACGTCGAGTTCGTCCTGAATGCCGTCCGGTTCGAAGATCCGCTCGATGCGCAGCATCTCCTGGATCTGGTACTTCATGGTCAGTTCGTCTTCGAAATAGAGCGCGGCATTAGGCCCGATCGGCAAACGCCGGTTCTTTTTGTGATCCATCACCCGGGTGCGGAATTCGGGCCGAATCCGGGCATACTCTTCGAGACTGTAGAGATCTTTATGGGACAGGTGTGTCATATCAGGCGCCTCAGTCATTCATGGGCTATGGTTTTTTCGGTAAACAGGTAGTCCTTCAGCTCTTTGTCGAAACTGGGGTCCTGACGACGAATCCACTCGAGCACCATCGCCGCGTGTTCTTTCTCTTCGTCTCGATTGTGGGCGAGAATCGCCCGCAGTTCGGGGTTGCTGCAGGCATCCACCCGTTGGTTGTACCAGTCCACCGCTTCGAGTTCTTCCATAAGTGAAACGATGGCGCGATGCATATCGCGGGTTTCGTGGCTCAGTTGCTCTATCGGTTCGTGATAACCTTCATTTGCCATTTCATTCTCCTTACTATATTCCATAGGCCTTGCGGATCAGGCTGATCGGGTGTTCCGGCGGGCGGCCGTCCCGCAGACCGTTTTCAATATGGTGACCGGCCATGGGGCAGTCGCTGCCGTAATGATCAACCTCGGCTTTCTTTACCTGATTGACTACCGGGCGGCCGATCTTCATGGCGTGCTCGTGGAACTCGCTCTTCACCGCGTAGGTGCCGTCGTGACCCGAGCAACGCTCGATAGCGGTGACCTGGGTATCAGGGATTAATGTCAGCAGCTCCTTGGTTTTGGCTCCTACATTCTGAACCCGCTGATGGCAGGCGGCATGGTAGGCCACCTTGCCCAGTCCCTGCTTGAAATCGGTCTTTAACAGGCCTTCTTTATGGCGCAGCATCAGATACTCGAAGATATCGAAGATTGCGCCAGCCACCTTCTGTACATCCGCTTCGTCGGGAAACATCAGTGGCAGTTCCTGTTTGAACATCAGCGCACAGGAAGGCACGGGGGCGACGATATCCCAACCCTCATCCACCAGTCTGGCGAGTTGGGGAATGTTCGCGTTTTTGGCGGCCTCGACGGCCTCCAGGTTGCCCAACTCGAGTTTCGGCATGCCACAGCACTGCTCCTTATCCGCAATAGTTACCGGGATATCGTTGTGCTCGAACACCGCCACCAGATCCTCGCCAATGATTGGTTCGTTGTAGTTGCCATAACAGGTGGTGAACAAGGCGACCTTGCCACGGGTCCGCCCGGCGGGCGTGCCTTTGGCGCTGCGATGCATCTTGTCAGCCAGTCGTTTGCGCAACGACTTGGCGTGGAATTCGGGCAGCTTGGCTTGTGGGTGTACCCCCAGGGTGTGATCAAGAATTTCGCGGAAGTTCTTCGCCTTGTTGAAGGTGTTCACGACACCGGCAACCACAGGGATACCCGCCAGTTTGCCCAGATTGTCCGTGCTGGTGAGCATCCGGTCACGCAGTTTTACATCGCCCTTCCGGTATTTGACCGCCTTGGCGCGCAACATCAGATGAGGGAAGTCGATATTCCACTCATGGGGCGGAACATAGGGACATTTGGTCATGTAGCACAGGTCGCAGAGATAGCAGTGATCCACCACCTGCCAGAAGTCTTTTTTATCCACCCCGTCCACTTCCATGGTTTCGCACTCGTCCACCAGATCGAACAGGGTTGGGAAGCTTTGACACAGACTGACGCAGCGGCGGCAGCCGTGGCACAGATCGAAGACACGCTCCAACTCGTGCATCAGGCTCGCTTCGTTGTAATATTCCGGGTTTTTCCAGTCGATGGGATGCCGGGTCGGCGCCTCCAGATTGCCTTCTCTTGAGCCGGTGGGTGCTGCCATGGGTGTCTGCTCCAGGTTGGGTGCTTGGGAGGATACTGAGATTATTTCACACAGGATCCATGTGGCTGACTGATCCGAATCAGAAAAACCTCCGTCAAGAGCGGTTTGTGCTGATGCAGGGATTAGGTTCCAAACCGCTATGTGAGATGGGGCCTGGGCAGGGATTCTGACCCAGGCTCCTTGGAAACTGAACGATCAGTCCATCTCGTTCAGAGCTTTCTGGTAGCGATTGGCGTGAGAACGCTCGGCCTTGGCCAGGGTTTCAAACCAGTCGGCAACCTCATCGAAGCCTTCGTCACGTGCGGTCTTGGCCATGCCTGGGTACATGTCGGTGTACTCGTGGGTTTCACCGGCAACCGCGGTTTTCAGGTTATCGGTGGTGGCGCCGAAGGGCATTCCGGTAGCCGGATCACCGCACTGTTCCAGGTATTCCAGATGGCCGTGAGCATGGCCGGTTTCACCTTCTGCGGTGGAGCGGAACAGGGCAGCTACGTCGTTGTAGCCTTCGACGTCGGCCTTGGAGGCGAAGTAGAGGTAACGGCGATTGGCTTGGGATTCTCCGGCGAAAGCGTCTTTCAAATTCTGCTCGGTCTTACTACCTTTGAGTTCCATGATGGAGTTCTCCGAATGATGGTTATTGTGAATGGGACAGGATGTGAGATGCATGCCTCACGCTGGTGTTTAGAATAGTTCTAAAACTGATCGGAATCCAATGGTCTTGTCGATGATATTGATAGGTATGACCTTTTGATCGGTGATTCTCAATTAGGAGGTTTTTCCTGTCGGTGTTAACCATCTGATATTTGTGTGTTTTGTCGTTGGGCGTAGTATTCCTGTTTGAGAATATTTATACTTCCAAAATGAAATTGAGCAGCACTCAGAGCGCTATCCCTAAGCAGGATATAACCCACCGGCTGTCGTCCCGTGGGATCATGCTCACCCGTCAGCGGCGGGTGATTGCAGATGTTCTGTTCGCCCGAAATCAGCATATTACTGCGGATCAGCTGTTCGAAGCCGTTAACCTGGCCGGTGGGCGCGTCTCCAAGGCAACGGTTTATAACACCCTGGGTTTGTTCGTGCGCAAGGGCTTGGTACGGGCGATCTATATCGATGCCTCGCGTACTTTCTATGATTCCAACACCAGCCATCACCACCACTTTTACAACGTGGACACCGGTGAATTGACCGATATGCATGAAGCGGTGGCCACCCACCTGGTCGACCAGGACCTTCCCCAGGGTACGGTTCTGGAACTTATGGATCTGGTCATCCGGGTCAAGAACAAACCCAACTGATCGACCGGGCTTTCGGGTGATCCCGCCAGCAAACCAACCATCTTCTTCCCAAATTTTCACACCAGCGGCTAGGTGGTTGATCTAAATCATTGTTTTGGATTTAGACTAATTCTAATGTGCGTTCGCAGACCGGGTGATGGTCTTTCCGGCAAGGTTGCCAGGCATGGTCTACACAGTCAGGCGCAACAGATACGAAAATAGCGATCCGTGACTTGAGACGGAACCAGGGTAGCGTTACCGGAAAAGATCACAGGTCGCATATATGGTTTTTGCCGGGTCTACCGGCCCTAAGTAATTCAGAAGGTAAGGGAAATGAAATTCAAGTTAGCTACGTTGACGATGATGATTCTGGGCGCTTCCAGCGCAGCGATGGCCGCAGACGAGCCGATTCAACCCATCAAACCAGTACAAAGCATCAACCTGGGCCAGGTCGAGCTGGGTAAGAAGCTCTACTTCGATCCACGCCTGTCGAAATCCGGCTTCATCTCCTGTAACTCCTGCCACAATCTGAGCATGGGTGGTACGGATAACCTCAAGACCTCTATCGGAGATCATTGGCAACAGGGCCCGATCAATGCCCCGACCGTACTCAACTCCAGCCTGAATCTGGCCCAGTTCTGGGATGGCCGCGCCGCGGATCTCAAAGAGCAGGCTGGCGGTCCGATCGCCAATCCCGGCGAGATGGGTTTCACCCATGAACTGGCGGTAGGCGTGATCGAATCCATCCCCGAATATGTGGCGGAATTCAAGTTGGTATTCGGTACCGATAAGGTGACGATCGATGAAGTGACCCAGGCGATCGCGGAATTCGAAAAAACCCTGGTGACTCCAAACGCCCGTTTCGACCAGTGGCTGTTGGGCGACACTGGGGCTCTGACTGCCAAGGAACTGGCGGGATACAAGCTGTTCAAGGAGAGCGGATGCACTGCCTGCCACAACGGTGAGGCTGTGGGCGGCAACTCTTTCCAGAAGATGGGCCTGATGGAACCCTACCAGACCAAGAACGGTGCCGAGGGTCTGGCCGGAGTCACCGGTAAAGATGCCGATCGTTTCAAATTCAAGGTGCCGACCCTGCGAAACGTGGAGATGACCTATCCCTATTTCCACGACGGCCAGGCAGGGACCCTGACCGAAGCCGTGGATATTATGGGGCGTCTGCAGTTGGGTAAGAAGTTCACCCAGGAAGAGAATGCTCAGATCGTTGCCTTTCTGAAGACCCTGACCGGTGATCAGCCGCAATTCCTTCTGCCGATCCTGCCGCCTTCCACCGATGCGACACCGGCACCGACGCCGTTCAACTGAGTTGCCTGGCTAGGTATTTCCCTTTCCCACCCCACCCGTTCGTCCGATCGGGTGGGGTTCAATCCTTAGTGTGAGACACTACACTAGTGTATCCCGTCAGGAAAGAAGCTCAGGCGTGGTGGTTGGCGTAGTAGGCCGCACCCAGCAATGCGGTCTTGTCATTGAGCACCACTTTCAGGGGCATGGAAGCGAGCAGCGGGCTCATCCGGCCCTTGGACAGAAACTGTTCCACGAAATCATGCTTTTCGAAGAGAGAGAGGATTTTCGGTGCAATACCGCCACCGAGATAGACTCCGCCTGTGGCCATGATTTTCAGGGCATGATTGGCGGTTTCCCGGGCGTAGAGCCGGATGAAAATCTCCAGGGTCTGTTCACACAGCCGGTCACCATCATTCAGGGCGGCCTCGGAGATGGCCGAAGCCCGGTCGATCTGCTGCATACGCTGTGACAAGGCATTGGAGGTGGTCAGCCTGTGTTGTGTGAGCAGGAAGTCGTAGATGTTCTCGATACCCGGACCGGAGACCAGGCGTTCCCAGCTGACATGGCCGTAACGCGCCGAGAGATACTCGAACAGGGCGTACTCCTGGGGGTTGCTGGGGCTGAAATCGGCGTGCCCGCCTTCGGATGAAAAGGGGACGTATGACTGGCCGTCCCAGAAGATCCCAGCCTGACCAAGACCTGTGCCGGCCGAGACGATGGAGCGGTTGCCGATCTGCTGCCGACCCTCATGCAGGGTGTGCAGATCACTTGGTTTGAGGGTTTCCAGTCCCCAGGCGTTGGCTTCCAGGTCATTCAACAGCCAGGTATTGTGAAATCCGAATTGCCGGTTGATGGCCGCCGCGTCGAGTCGCCAGGGCAGGTTGGTGGTTTCGCAGACCTGCTCGAGCACCGGCCCTGCCACGCCGAGACAGGCGCGGTCGATCCCCGGCAGATCCGGTAATTCGAGGAATTGCTCGAGGATGGCTTCGATGCTTGCATGGCTCTGGCTCGGATAAGTCTGTTCCAACTGGGGTTGCAGCCCATGTGATTCGGTATCGAACCAGGCGAGCCGGGTGTTCGTGCCGCCGATGTCACCAGCCAGTATGCGCATGTTGCTCTGCTCGTTTTTAGTTTATTCGCCATTTTAACGAAAAATATAGCCCTGTCCTGGTTCGGATCCGAACGCTATTGAGGAATATCCCGGGTCGTTCTGGCCTTTTCCATAACAGGATGAGTATCATAGCCGGATGGATGTCTCGCCGATTCTCGACCCCCTCAATGATGCCCAGCGTGAGGCTGTGACCGCCCCGATGGGCAACCTTCTGGTGCTGGCGGGAGCGGGCAGCGGCAAGACCCGGGTGCTGGTGCATCGCATCGCCTGGTTATTGGCGGTGGAAAATCAGACACCCTGGTCCCTGCTGGCCGTGACCTTCACCAACAAGGCCGCCTGGGAGATGCGCCAGCGCATTGAGGCCCTACTCGGCCAGCCGCTTGGTGGGATGTGGGTTGGCACCTTTCATGGTCTGGCTCATCGACTGCTACGTGCCCACTGGAAAGAGGCGGGTCTGCCCCAGAGTTTTCAGATTCTGGATTCGGACGATCAATACCGATTAATCAAGAGGCTGCTCAAATCTCTCGATCTGGATGAGGCGCGCTGGCCACCGAAGCAGGTTCAATGGTTCATCAACGGGCGCAAGGATGAGGGACTGCGCCCGGAACATATGGACGACGGCGGGGATCCCTTTCAGCACCAGATGATCCGTATCTACCGGGAGTACCAGGCGACCTGCGAACGGGGTGGTCAGGTGGATTTTGCGGAATTGTTGTTGCGCGCCCACGAACTCTGGCGCGACCGACCCGATCTGCTGCAACACTACCAGTCCCGGTTTCAAAACGTGTTGGTGGACGAGTTCCAGGACACCAACGCGATTCAGTACGCCTGGTTACGGCTGCTCTCCAGCCCGGCGAACCACCTGTTCGTGGTGGGTGATGATGATCAGTCCATTTACGGTTGGCGCGGCGCGCGGGTGGAGAATCTACAGAACTTTCAGACTCAGCACCGGGATGTGAAGCTGGTCCGCCTGGAGCAGAACTACCGGTCCACCGGTAATATCCTCAACGCGGCGAATGCACTGATCAACCACAACCCCTCCCGACTCGGCAAGCAGCTGTGGACCGACGGAGGTGATGGCGAACCGATCAATCTCTATGGGGCCTTCAACGAGGTCGATGAGGCACGCTTCGTGATCGAACGGATCCGCCAGTACATCGGTGAGGGGCACGCACGGGCCGAGGCGGCCATTCTTTATCGCACCACCGCCCAGTCGCGGCTGTTTGAAGAGGCGCTGATCCAGTCCGCGATTCCCTATCGGGTCTATGGCGGTTTGCGGTTTTTCGAACGGGCCGAGATTAAGGATGCTCTGGCCTATCTGCGCCTGCTGAGCAATCCCCAGGATGACAGCGGTTTCGAACGGGCGGTGAATACACCCCCCCGGGGCATTGGTGCGAAGACCCTGGACGGGGTGCGTGCCCATGCCCGGGACTTCGGCTGTTCCCTGTGGCAGGCATCCCAGGATTTGCTCAAGGGGGGTGCTCTGGCGAAACGGGCTGCGGGCGCCTTGGGGGGATTTCTTGAGTTGATCGAGGAGCTACGGGCCGAGACCCAGGGGATGGATCTGGCCGATACAGTGGCTCAGGTGCTGCATGTGAGCGGTCTACCGCAACACTTCGAGAAGAGCCGTGACGGCAAGGGCGTGGATCGCAAGGAGAACCTGGATGAACTGGTCAACGCCACCCGCCAGTTCGAGCCCCCGGCGGACCAGGAGGAACTCGATGACCTGTCCGCGTTTCTCTCCCACGCGGCTCTGGAGGCGGGTGAGGCTCAGGCCGACCCCTACGAGGACTGCGTGCAGCTGATGACCCTGCACTCCGCCAAGGGACTGGAGTTCCCCCTGGTGTTTCTGGTCGGGGTGGAGGAAGGGCTGTTTCCCCACAGCATGTCCGCGGATGATCCCCAGCGTCTCGAGGAGGAGCGTCGGCTCTGCTATGTGGGCATCACCCGGGCGATGCGCACCCTCTACCTGAGCCATGCGGAGAGTCGCCGCTTGCACGGTAGTGACAGTTATCCTCTGCCCTCACGGTTCCTGCGTGAAATACCCGCCGAACTGATGCGCGAGGTGCGTGCCGGTCCCGCAATCAGTCAGCCGATCTATGGCGCGTCGCCCTATCACGAAAGCGCTACCCTGAGTGGCTTCAGTCTGGGCCAGCGGGTGCGTCATGCGAAGTTCGGCGAGGGGGTGGTGCTCAACGCCGAAGGCCAGGGCCACAGTGCCCGGGTGCAGGTCAATTTTGAAGAGGTGGGCAGCAAATGGCTGGTGGTGGCCTATGCGAACCTGTCGCCTTGTTAATAAATAAGAACTATCGCAGAGCCGGAAAACATAACGGAGGGTTACATGAAACGTCGTGATTTTATCGCAAAGGTCGGCGCCGGTGCGCTGGCCACCGGAGTAGGTCTTTCGCTGGCCACCACCGCTGAGGCCAAGGCCGAGATCAAATGGAAGATGGTGACCACCTGGCCGAAGAACTTTCCGGGTCTGGGTACCGGGGCGAACAAGCTGGCCGAGGCGATCAATGAGATGAGCGGCGGTCGGATGCACGTGAAGGTCTACGGCGCCAAGGAATTGGTGCCGGCATTCGAGGTGTTCGATGCGGTATCCCGGGGTACCGCCGAGATGGGGCACGGGGCGGCCTACTACTGGAAAGGTAAGAGCGAGACCGCCCAGTTCTTCTCCACCGTGCCCTTTGGCATGACTGCCCAGGAGATGAACGGCTGGCTCTATTACGGTGGCGGCCTGGAGATGTGGCGTGAGCTCTACAAACCCTTCGGTCTGATTCCTGCGCCGGGCGGAAATACCGGCATGCAAATGGGCGGCTGGTTCAACAAGGAGATCAACAGCGTAGACGACCTTAAGGGTCTGAAGATGCGTATCCCAGGGTTGGGTGGCGAGGTACTCAAGCGGGCGGGGGGAACGCCGGTGAATCTGCCTGGGGGCGAGTTGTTTACTTCGCTGCAATCCGGCGCCATCGATGCCACCGAGTGGGTCAATCCCTACAACGACCTGGCTTTTGGTCTGTTCAAGGCGGCCAAGTACTATTACTACCCCGGGTTTCATGAGCCGGGTACCACCCTGGAGGCGATCATCAATCAGAAAGCCTTCGAATCCCTGCCAAAGGATCTTCAGTCGATCGTTCTGAATGCCTGCAAGGTGGCCAACCAGGAGATGCTGGCGGAGTACACCGCGCGCAACCCTGCGGCGCTGCAGACCCTTGTGGAGAAGCACAAGGTGGATATCCGTCCGACCCTTGTGGAGAAGCACAAGGTGGATATCCGTCCCTACCCGAACGACGTGCTTGAGATCCTGCGCAAATACTCCCGGGAAGTAGTGGAGGAGCTGGCCGGTAAGGCTGCCTTCGCGA
This sequence comes from Candidatus Thiodiazotropha sp., assembly GCA_037384565.1. Lineage (GTDB taxonomy): Bacteria > Pseudomonadota > Gammaproteobacteria > Chromatiales > Chromatiaceae > Thiodiazotropha. Next base: position 1,899 of record JARRNW010000002.1, on the reverse strand, counting down.
AAAAAGTGTATGACTCCTATATGTCGTTTCTCAAAGGCTCCCGGGAGTGGGGAGCGATCTCCGAACTCGCCTATCTGCAGGCTCGGGACAAGGCTTGAACAGAGTTTTGAGTTTTAAGTTTTTAGTTTTGAGTTGATGAGTTCGCCACGCTATCACTTAAAACTAAAAACTCATCACGCAACACTATCCCATGACGCCCCCTCCCCTCGCACTCTACGTTCACGTACCCTGGTGCGTACGCAAGTGTCCCTATTGTGATTTCAACTCCCATGTCCGTCCGGCGGTGCTACCCGAAAAGGCCTATGTCGACGCCCTGCTGGCCGATTTAAGGAGGGATCTTGGGGGCATTGGGGGTCGCCCGTTGACCAGCATCTTTATCGGTGGTGGAACCCCTAGTCTGCTTTCCGCCTCTGCTGTTGGGCGACTCCTGCGGGGTGTGCGGGACGAAGTCGACTGTGAGCCGGATCTGGAGGTCACCCTGGAGGCGAATCCCGGAGCGGTGGAGATGGGAGATCTGGCGGGTTATCGCCAAGCCGGGGTGAATCGTCTCTCCCTGGGGGTCCAGAGCTTCAATAGCCAGATCCTGCGGGCATTGGGACGCATCCACAGCGCGCAGGAGGCGGAACGCGCAGTGAGCTTGGCCAAACAGGCGGGTTTCACCCGGATCAATCTCGATTTGATGTTCGGCCTGCCGGGTCAGACTCTGGGGATGGCCCGTGATGATCTGCAAACCGCCCTGCAGATGGATGTGGAGCATCTTTCCTACTACCAGCTTACCCTCGAGCCGAACACGGCCTTTCACCACAGCCCGCCCGTGCTGCCGGACGAGGAGCAGATCTGGGAGATGCAGCAGCAGGGTCACGCCCTGTTGCGCCATGGAGGATATGGGCAGTATGAAGTTTCCGCTTTCTCGCGAAGGGACGCCCAATGTCGTCACAATCTGAACTACTGGCGTTTCGGGGATTACCTGGGCATTGGCGCCGGCGCGCATGGCAAGCTCAGTCATTCAGACGGGCGGATTGAACGGGTATGGAAGCGACGCCATCCGGATGCCTATCTGGCGGCCGGAAGTGATGATCGGCGGCAGGGACAGCGTGATCTGACCCCTCAGGATCTGGTGTTGGAGTTCTTCATGAATGCCCTGAGATTGATCGAGGGCGTTGAAAGGCGCTTGTTCGTGGCGCGGACCGGATTAGCGGAACAGGTGCTGGAACGCCCGGTTTCGGCGGCGGTTGCAAAAACGCTGTTGTATCCGTATCCGGATCGCCTCTGTGCCACCCCCTTGGGTCAGCGTTTTCTGAATGACCTGCTTATGATGTTCGAGGTTAATGATTTTTCTTAAAGTATAATTGACGTAATGTCTCTAAGGCATTAAATTTACGAGACTATCCTTTTCTGGATAGCTTGGAGATGGAGTTGTTCAAACCTCTCGTCTAACCTGGATACGCGAGCAGTCAAGCAGGGAGCGAGGCGAAGCCCCGATTGCGGATTTCGCCCTGAATCGAAGGTCCTTGCAAAGCGTAAGTCTTTGATTGGATTCCAGTCATTGCGATATGGGGGCGCCGCCGGAGTTTTTCGCCGCGGATGAACAATGCAGCTGAAATCACGAGTCGTTCTGATCCTGCTGTTGATATTCCTCATACTCCTGACTTTTCAGATGTTTCTCGACGCGCTTCCGTTCCAACTGTTGCTTCCAGCGAATGGCGCACTGGATGACGGGTTGTCTGAGAACGCTACCTTGATGAACCTCCTTTCGGATTGGGTCGATGCAGGTTTGTGGCGTAAACTGCTGTTGTTCAGTCTGGGACTGGGTCTCCTGTTGTGGGCGATCTATCGTTGGCTGGAGCGCCACATACTCTCTCCCCTGAGGCGCAGCCAGGACATCCTGCTGTCGCTGTC
>JARRNW010000001.1:0-28652 GCA_037384565.1 Candidatus Thiodiazotropha sp. | reverse complement strand
ATCAACTTGGTACGTTGGTGGAGGTAGATACACTGTGAAATCTGGCGATAACTTGAGTAAGATCGCAAAGCTTAACGCTACGACATGGCAGCAGATATACAACGATCCGAGCAACGCAGCATTTAGGGCCAAGCGTCCAGACCCCAACAAGATTTATCCCGGCGATGTTATTAACATACCAATATCGGTCTCTAGTCGCGATGCAAATGCGAGCGTAAAGACGGTGTTCCTTCATGTGCCATAGACCCTTGTGGAATAGAGCGTTGCTTATGGAGCGGTGTGTGTCAATTACTACAATATACCGAGTATTTGAGTAATATGAGCACCCAGCCGACCGAAAAAACGCCCTCCTATCGCCGCTCTGCTTTTTGCGTCGGCTGATTGGAGGCGTTCACCGTCTTTTGTTGGTATATCAACCGCGTCCGTAGCGGGCTGCACCGCCCAGTGCCGCCTCGATCTCCAGCAGTCGGTTGTACTTGGCGATGCGCTCGCTGCGGCACAGAGAACCGGTCTTGATCTGGCCACCCCCCATGGCCACCGTGAAGTCGGCCATGAAAGCATCCTCGGTCTCACCAGAACGGTGGGAGATGTGAAGTCGGCCATGAAAGCATCCTCGGTCTCACCAGAACGGTGGGAGATGACGAAACCCCAGCCGGCGTCGCGGCAGAGCTGTATGGCTTCGATGGTCTCGCTGACCGTGCCGATCTGGTTCAGCTTGATCAGGGCGGCGTTGCAGGTCAGTTCGGTGATGCCACGTCGGATGTATCGGGGATTGGTCACCAGGATGTCGTCACCGACGATCTGGATGCGCTCGCCGAGGGCGGCCGTCTGTGCGTGAAAACCCTCCCAGTCGTTTTCGGCCAGACCGTCCTCGTGGGAGATAATGGGGTATTTGTCGACCCAGTCGGCGTAGAGATCGGTCATCTCTGCGCTGTTCTTCACCCCCTGGCCGCTGCGGTCCAGATGATATGCGCCGTTTCGGAAGAAGGAGCTGGCAGCGGGGTCGAGGGCGATGGCGACATCATCGCCGGGGCGATAGCCGGCCGCCTCGATGGCCGCTACGATCAGCTCGCAGGCTTCGTCGTTGCTTTTAACCTGCGGGGCGAAGCCGCCCTCGTCGCCCACACTGGTAGCATAGCCCCTGCTCTTCAAGAGGCCGCGCAGGGCGTCGAAGGTCTCTGCCCCGTAGCGGAGCGCCTCGGCGAAGCAGGAGGCGCCGTGCGGCACGATCATGAACTCCTGAAAATCGAGGCTGGAGTCGGCGTGCTTGCCACCGTTAAGCACATTCATCATCGGCACCGGCAGGCGTACCGCGCCAACCCCGCCCAAATAGGCATACAGGGGCAGCTTGCTCGCCTTGGCGGCGGCGCGGGCTACCGCCAGGGAGACGCCGAGGATGGCGTTGGCGCCAAGGCGGCCCTTGTTGGGAGTGGCGTCCAGCTCGATCATGCGTGCGTCGATGCGCGCCTGTTCACGCGGATCCCAACCGAGCAGGGCAGGGGCGATCTCCCGGTTGACGTGTTCGACGGCACGCAGCACCCCTTTGCCGCGGTAGCGTTTGGCGTCGCCGTCACGCAACTCCACCGCCTCGTTTTCCCCAGTGGAGGCGCCGGAGGGGACCGAGGCGTCAGCCAGAGTGCCGTCCGAGAGGCGGATATTGACCCGGATGGTGGGATTGCCACGGGAGTCGAGGATTTCCAAGGCGTCGATCTGATCGATGTTCAGAGGCATGGCGGATTCCTTGTTGTTGGTGGTGGGTTTGTGTTCTGGGCGCGATGCTTCGCAATTTGATCGGTCCGTCAATTCTAAAATCTTATAGAATCTAATAAGACATATATGAAGGTCTCCCCAAGTTCAAGGCCAAAACGATGAAGGAGCGGTTCGCTGACATATATCCAACACCGTAATGGATCTTAATTTATTGGATCCGTGCCTCGATGAGATCCGCGCCCTGCCGCCTACGCCCCCAATTCTGAAAGCCAAATAACGAGTAAAAAGAGGCGCTAAGATACTTGAGGGTTTTGCTAGAGAGCAAGCTTCAGTTTTATATGTAGGGCATGGAATTATGAACAGTATTTATTTCGCTGAACTAAAATGCAGAAACTGGCAAGATCCTGTTTACATGGGTACGTCTAATTTATCTAAACTTTGCGTGTCAATAGGTGTTTCCTGATGTGAATTACCCGCGCTCAATAGATTTAAGATATCTAGCTGTTCAGTATTTAGATATCCTTGATTGCCTTGTAAACTATTCATGATTATATCGAAGTGTCCTGTATGAGACTCTAATAGAGAAAATAACTCGTTGATTGCTGCGTTCTTTATGTTTGGTTCATAATTCAATACAAGTTCGCAAAGAGCCTTTATGGCGCTATCTTCTTGTGAATGTGAAAGCTCTTTCACATAGGATAGCTGTTCTTCTTTAGAAAGTTGGTTGATTTTAGTGATTTTATAGGAATTTGCTGACAAGTTCTGATCTAACTGTTGTGTTTCATGTGTGTTTTCAGCAAGAGAATTCTTTAATTGCAACTCTAGATCATTAGAGTCAGTGATTGCAATCGCCGCTTGTTGCTTATCGCGTAATGATTGGTTATCTGGAAATTCAAGTATCCATTTCGCGAATGAATTGATTTTTGTGTTTTTATCAGTATTCGCCAAGTTATTTATCTCTGACGTAAAGGCGTTAACTAAGTTAGTACGCCAGATAAAGAATAATGCATTCATCCTGTCATCGGCTTCAGTTGATGATATTAGGTATCCGATATCGTCATCGTTATTATTCGCCTGGATACCTGGGTTTTCATGCGGAGGTGTATTGTCGATCACTTCAACTACAGGTTCTTCTTTCGTGTCGCCTTTGACGAGGTTAGGTGTGTCTTCACAGGATGAGATTACAGTTGTGGGTGTGTTACCTGTTGTGCCGATGAGGTATCCTATTGCGGTGAAAAAAAGATTAATCGTGAAGATAAGGATAAAACGTTTCATCTGATAAGTTTCCTGTGATATAGAAACGATATTCTCGCCGATCATTATTCCGAGTGCGGTTGAAAGACCCCGATCCAGGTAAAATTAACAATAGCATCTTAATTTTGCTCTGTTCTTTTGCCAGGACCCGGGGTCTTTCAATGCTTCAAACAATCAATCACGACACAATTTGGGAGTCACTAGCGACGGTAGTATTCAGTTTTTGTGTAGTTTTTGCGGCTGTCACCTGAAGCAAAAGTAGTGTAATAGGTGACGCGCAGATAAGATCCTACGCGTGATGCGGAAAACCGTGTGTATGCAAATCCGCTATTGCGATAGGCGTACAGGCCAGTAGCTGTATTCGAAGAGACACTGGCGCTATAAGCGTATGCTGGTACGGTACTATGTACACAGTCGGTAGGACTGCAGGAACCCCAAGATTTGAAATATAAATGGCTTCCAATATTGTATACAGATATCTTTGTGATACCACTTGTGTTTACATTCGTGTTATTCCATGTGCCAACTAATCCTGCAACATTTGAAGGGGGCTCCGCTAGTGTTGTCGAGGATGCAAATGCTGTTGCAACGAATAAGCATACAGAAAAGAGTTTTGATAGATTCATGATATCAATTCCTTTGAGAAGTTTTATGAATTTCAGTTCTTACAAAGAACTTAACTATGTACAGTAGCTACTTCCCATGTACAGTTCAGAGTATTGAATTATGAACGACGTTTGTTTGTTGAATCATTAATAAAAAAGATGTGACAAAATTACTTGAGCGGAATAGGTCAGTAAGCTGAATGAGTTATATGAGCTCGATGTGTGGTCTCTGATGATATAGTTAAAACTGGTCATATATATAACAGATCACTGGCGATGAAGAATCGATGCCGAGCGTAGTGATTTGATATGTACAATAAGAGAGTGCTTATAGGAAAAGAAAAATTTGCTCGGTTTTGTTATGAGGCGTATTTGTGATATCAATGGGATGTGGTGTGGATAAATATTCCTATGTTCAAATGCGGGTATTTCTATCAGACTATGAGGATTTGTAATGATCGACAAAGCTGAGCTTGGAATAAACGGTCCTCAAATAGGTCGCATGGGTTATGGTGCAATGGTGCTTGAAGGATACTATGGCTCATACGACGATCGACTAGCCGTGGAGTCGCTAACTCACGCAATTGATATGGGTATGATGATAGACACGGCCGACGCTTACGGTGATGGCCATAACGAATCTCTGGTATCTAAGGCGCTGAAGGCCTCAAGAAATAAGGCCTTTATCGCCACAAAATTCGGCATCGTCTTCGATGAAAAAGAAACAGGTACAGAGATTCCAACAGGCTGGGGATATTCATTGAATATCAATACGTCACCAGAATATACCCAAAGAGCTTTAATCTCTAGCTTAAAGAGACTCGGAGTGGAGACGATCGATCTATGGTATGCGCACTATCTGGATCGCAGTACACCGGTAGAAGAGACCGTTGGTGTAATGGCTGATGCCGTTCGTGCCGGAAAAGTTCGTTATATAGGTCTGAGCAATGTAACCTCTGATGAAATACGCAGAGCTCACGCGATTCACCCAATTTCAGCTGTACAGTATGAATACTCTCTTTGGAGGCGCGAGGCCGAAATCGATTTGTTACCGACGCTGAGAGAGTTGGGGGTTGCGCTAGTGTGCTGGTCACCACTGGGAGGTGGTTTTCTTACCGGTACGGTAAAAGAATTATCAGAAGGCGATTTTCGTAATTTCAATCCCCGATATAAAGGAGATAATTTTCGAGCAAACCAAGAAAGATTTGCTCCATTACTGGATGTTTCACATGAGCTAAATATCAGTCCTGCTCAGCTGGCTCTTTCATGGTTGCTTCACCAGGGAAAAGATATCTTCCCAATTCCTGGATCAAGAAAAATAGATCGCATAAATGAAAATGCCAAAGCCATTGATATCGCTCTTTATCCAGAAGTATTGGATAGAATTAACAAAATAGCAGAAATTGGAATCACTAAAGGTAATACACTGCTTTAGAACCTGAGTGACGCGACATGATCAAACCTTGGCGCGACCAAAAGATAACTGAATTTGTCAAAGGTGTACTTGGCTGTAAATGTCCAGTCGAAGTATTTAATACAATTGTAATCTCCCAATTGCGCAATCAACATATTCCGTTCAGTATTTCCAGGTTCAACATTGGGGATACGCTCTTGCTCTATGTGGCATCTCCGGCGTCTAGTGATCAGTTACAAAACGCCCTGTCCGAGATTGCTTGCATGGGTAGAGATGATCGGGATTTACACGGATTCAATAGATTTCGACTGGTGATAGCTGATCGGATCTCCCTGCTGAATCCCAAAATCGCTGAAAGACAATTCATTGCGGAAGCAGCAGGTGATGGCAAAATGCATATCCATTTTGTCGAGGAAAAAGATGTTTGCGGTCTGATATAAGAAGAATATTTCCAACTGTTTATGAATCACCCAAGGGGTCGGGATCACTCAAGCCAAGTGCTTGGTCAGATAGCACCAGTGCTAAGGATCGATCTGCAGGCGAACCAGGATGGGTGGCAGATCCTGGGGGGTATGGAACCTCGTTTGTCTTCTCGGAAAACGCGTCCCCTCAAGTCGACCAGTTCGAGATAATCCGTGAGGTTGAAAAGTAGGCCTTTTGGGCATGTCGTTACGCAGGTTTCCAACAACGGGTAGCAGATGGGCCGCTTGATCCGGTTTCTTATTGGGCGTCTGGGCGCTCCCCATTTTCTTTGCTGATGCTATGGGGGCCGCGGTGGAGATGTAGTCCGAGGATTACGGGGTCTCTACCCTATTGGCGCCACCGGGTTGTTATCCAGATAGACCCGGCAGGCCGCTAAGGCTTTCTCGTCCAGCGGTGCCTGGGAGTTGATGCCCCCTCCCGGAAGCGGCCGGAACACTGATCCTCCTGATCGGCCCGGCGGGCCATGGATTCATTCAGCCAGCGCATGAACCGACTGATGTCCATGAGCCTCTCCCGCTACGTGGATACCCGCTGATCCAACGCCTCCCGGTAGGCGCGCGATAGGTTCTGGCCGGATCGGTAGCGGACCACCAGAACCGAGCCCTTGAACAGTTTTTGGTAACGTTAGATCACCTCTTTCATAGTCCAGGTCTTTGTGGTACTGCGATCTACGTACAGCACCAGGTAATAAAGGTTCGACATCAGGCGTAGCCGCAGCAGTCGATGGCAAAACATTACGCGAGTTTAATGAGTTTCTCGAGAATCCACTGACGGCATTGTTCATATCTTCGGCCCGTCAGGGATCACAGCCAAAGAGAAAAGTGCGTCGCACGAAGGGGCTCATGCATTGGTGGTGGGCGGTATTGTCCAGGGAAAGTCAGCGCCTTCCGGGACTTGGGAATGACCTCAATCCTTGATATCGAGCACGTTGCTATCTGATATACTGAAGGTTGACAGATTTGTATTTTTGATGCAACAGTTAGCTTGGGTGTCCGGGTATATGGATATATGGATATAGTGGATATAAGCTCAATCTATCTATTTGGCTTGCGACTTTTTGAATGGATGCGGCCGCCAAGCTACGGATTCAGGTATAAGAAATAGCGGGGAATGGGTAATACGCAAGTAAACCATTATGAGTCTACGGTCATGTTTAAGATTAAGTCGATGAATGATGGTGAGGAGGCGTTCGGGGCAGAAAAAGACTATTTCCAGTTCCGCCTTCACCTTCTACGCGTCTCGCTTTGGGTGGCGATTACGTTCAGTGGTGCGCTCATTGTGGCGGATTGGGCTGGGCTAAATCACCAGGCAAGTATCCATCTTACTTCGATCGAAATATTCTTTCTATTTGACGTTGCGCTGTCGATCTACCTGAAGACACGCAAGGATAGGTTCGCCATAGTGGCGGTCCTGTTTTTTACTGCTTGGTTTTTGGTCAACCTTTCGGCGCTATATTTTCTGACCAATAATGAATTTCGTGCGATCTGGTTCTTTGTTTTTATTTTGGTCGCTTACACCATCCTTGGTCTATCTCCTGGATTGCTGGCTACGATACTCTCTTTCATTACCCTCATTGGTGCGAACAAATTCCTGTTAGTGCCATTCTCTAGCAATGCAATGGTTACAATGCTATTCAGTCTTTGCGCAAGTAGCGCATTTCTGTGCACCTATACAAAACGCTTCGCTACTTATCGCGAGAACCTGAAAGAAGTAAACATTGAGCTACACGAATTAGCTTGTCATGATCCACTGACAGGAATCCTTAATGCGCGTGCTTTTTACGAAGAGGTCGGGCGTGTAGCGCGACTAGCGTCGCGAACGAAAACGACTTTCTCGATGTTGTTTATGGATCTCGATCATTTTAAATTAATCAACGATCGATACGGGCACGAGGTCGGTGATATAGTCTTGCAGGAATTTGTGGGCTGTCTTATGGAAAATATACGAAAAACAGACCTGCTGGGACGTATTGGCGGTGAAGAATTTTTGTTGTTGCTTCCAGGAACAAAACTTGATGGGGCGAAGCTGCTTGCGGAAAAACTGCGCCAGAAGGTAGAGGGCCTCATGCCATTGATAGGAGAAAACCGGATCCCATTCACAACCAGCATCGGTATAGCAGTGAGCCGAGAAGGGCGCGATTCGATTACGTCTCTTAAACAAGAGGCCGATCAGGCGATGTATCAGGCCAAGGCGCAGGGTCGAAATCGTGTGACAACGTTAACAGTCAGTAGCACTTGATTAAGGTAGGCTACTAGTCGACCTTGTCTGAACGATGATCAATAGATTGTATCCCTGATTGGCCATGGCCTGTCAGTAACTGAAACTACTGAGATAGCCCTCGGCGTATTGGGCGAGTTTTTTTGCGTTTTCGTTTACCACCCGATGACAGCTCTCCCGCAGCAGGCACTTTATATTATTAGCCGAGGCATAGCCATTAGCGTCAACGAAAACTTCAGCGTGATCTTCCCGGCTGAATAGACACGAATCCCGTGATTTTGTTTGATCTACCCGCAAAGAGGTCTCATTTGCGTGCATCGTGGGCATGCTCAGACGTTGCTCGATAGCCGATTGCTCCCACTGGGCCAGTACACTCGGTTAGGCACAAAGCTGAAAACGGGAGGCAACATACGCAGAGACGCCCTGTCTGCTCGACCTCAATCCTCCCTCTATCCAATCGCTTGCTGCACTTCAAGTTTGCTTTTGGCAACAACTCCGGCACTGTCTCCGAGGTATTCTGCTGCAACAGATAGATGGTAGCGAGTGTTTCCGTGCCAGACTGCACTATCACAACAGGCCCGTAAATCCGGAATCCTAATGCCAGGAGGGGGCCTCCGGACCTTCGAGATTAGGCCAGGATACACAGAGCGTTGTAGTCATGAATTTCGTCGCTCTGCATCATTTCCGCAGCCGTTCAGGATTCATTCATGTTACAGCGCCTAATATTCATCCTGAACTCAGACAATACTGGAGAACAAGATGAAACGAATCGCACTGGTCACTTTTGTAACACTCTTCTTCCTTTTATCCGCTGGTAGTGCTTCTGCAAACACCTCTGCCTACAAGCAGGGTTACAATGCCGGTTACAGTGACGGCCTGGAAGACGGTTATATCAAGGCCTACAAAAAGAGTTACCGAGAGGGTTATTCTGATGGCGCCAACAGCATACAGAGTATGCGTGCAAATAGATCCTTTTCAGAAAGAGACTATATTCGCGGCTATGAGATTGGCTATGAAGATGGTTACCGTAAGGGTAGCAGGAAAGGAGATCGCCACGGTTACAATGATGGTTATGACCAAGGACGCATCGATACGCTAAGAGAGAAGATGCGCAAGAAAATGCGTTGTCATCATCACAAATATTCTAAAAGAGACTTCGGCGCTATTCATCCCAGTTTTAGCCGTCGCTGAGATGACCCACTTAGAAAGAGGGGAACTCGAAGTGCTTGAATCAGGGACCTGATGCATATAAGGATCTCTCTTGGGCGTAACTCGAGAGATCCCGCCTTTGGTTGACCCATAATCCGGGGTGATACCGGGGCCGGGGGGGTGAAGTAAGCCCAGATGCTGACGGATACGGGCAGTCGGACCATATTAGTTATAACGAAGACTTGATGGTCGCCCAATCCAGAGTTAACCCAAGCATTGTCCCATGTAATGGGCAGAGAAGGAGTGGCCTGGATGCAGTGAAGCGGAATTTAGGATGGCGGAGGATTTTCCCTGGATAACGCTTCGATTCATCCAGGCTACATTCTCGATAGTATCGGAAGGCTACGATTTGAGAGTCGATTGATAATTATCAAATAAAACCCGACATTTTGTAGGGTATGCTCGACCCTAGGCAGGCTTGATGTTACCTCAAAGCAGTACCGATGAGCAGAGCTCTCGTAGAGGAGTAGATCTGTCGACCGTTTTTTATTCGACTGAATTAAACCTGAATCCGTGGAGGTTGGATGCGGAAAGCGCGCCATCCCGTGAGGCTGTTTATAGTACTGCTTGTATTTTGGCTGTTGTTAAATAGTTCTTTGGATCTTGATGTCCTGATCGTGGGCAGCGTGGCCGCATTCCTGATTGTGGCGTTGTTTCGCAACGGTCGAAGTATTCTTTCCGACTTCAATCTCACGCCTCGCGGCTTCGTCACCGCGGTGTTCTTCATTCTCTATTTCTTCAAGGAACTGATTAAATCCAATATCCGGTTGGCTGCCATCGTGCTGTCGCCGTCACTGCCGGTAAGTCCGGGCATCGTCAAAGTACGCACCAAGCTTAAGAGTCCTGTGGCGCGCCAGTTATTGGCGAATGCGATTACCATGACACCCGGCACGCTTACCGTTGAACTGCGTGAGGAATGGCTCTATATCCACTGGGTGAGGGTCGAAGCGCAGGATGTTGAGGGCGCTACCGCCAATATTGTCTCCCGATTCGAGCACTATCTTGAGGTCATGTATGGTTGACGCGCTTGTTTTGATGGCCGCTACACTGGCGGGACTGGCTTTCCTGTTATCTCTCTGGCGTTTTTTTATCGGCCCGTCAGCACCTGACCGGGTAGTGGCCTTCGATACGCTGACCGTTATCTCGGTCGTAGGCATTATTCTGGTGGCTTTGAGTGAAGGCCGTTATGTCTATCTCGATGTGGCATTGGTCTATGCACTGCTTTCATTTCTTGGTGTCATTGCCGTTGCACGTTATCTGGAGCGGGGGCTGTGATGTTCGACGATAACCCTCTGAATCTGCTCGGCGGTTTGCTGCTGTTTTCCGGCGCGCTCTTCCTGTTCTTGGGCGGACTGGGACTGATGCGTATGCCGGATGTATTCAACCGCATACAGGCCGGCACCAAGACGACCACTCTTGGTACGCTGTTAACCCTGGCGGGTGTTGCTTGCTTTCAGCCCGGATGGGGGGCGAAGCTGTTTTTGATCGGCCTGTTTATTCTCTCCACCAACCCGCTATCGTCCCAGGTATTGGCCCGGGCCGCGCATCGCATCGGTGCCCGGAAATCCGACAAGACCGTCGTGGACCGTCTGGCGGAAGATATGGGGGAGTCACCGCAATGATCAGCATGATTACGCTTATGACGCTGGTGTTGGGGTTGGCTGCGATTGTTGCAGCGCTGGTATCAATTAGCACTAAGGAACTCCCGGTAGCCATTCTGGCGGCCGGTCTGGTCGGTCTGTTCGCCTCAGTTCTGTTCGTCATCCTTGCCGCGCCCGATGTGGCGATGACTCAGGCCGCTATTGGCAGTGGGCTTACCACCTTCCTGTTCTTCTTCGTGCTCGGCCGGGTGCGCGGCATGGGCAAAAAGGGTACCGAGGAGGGTGAATTTGATTAAGCGATTGATCGCCCTGCTGCTGGTGCTGGTGCTGGGTACGATATTCTGGCAATTGCTGAGTACCTATCAATCGGATAGCGAGCTCAATCGTACCGGTCGCTACTATGCCGATCATACCGCTGAAGATCTTGGCGCCGCCAATGTTGTCACGGCCATTATCGTGACTTACCGCGGCCTCGATACTCTGGGTGAAGTCACGGTACTCTTCCTCTCCGCTGCAATCGTCGGCCTGGTACTGGCCAATGGGCGTTTGTGCGAAAAACAACGCCGACAGCTCACCCCGGTGGGCGAACTGCTGAGCGTCGGCACTCGGCTGTTGGTGCCACTGTTCATGCTGCTGGGCATCTACATCTTCGTTAATGGCCATTTGTCGCCGGGTGGCGGTTTTCAGGGAGGAGCGGTCATCGCTTCAGGCGCGCTGCTGATTCTGTTGACCGATCCCGTCAAACATTTCAGCCATCGACTGATCGCCCTGGTTGAATCCCTGACCGGTTTTTTCTACGTGAGCCTCGGTGTGATGGGGGTATTCCTGGCCGGGGGCTTTCTCGATAATCGCATACTGCCCCTTGGTGAATTGGGACATCTCTTCTCGGCTGGTGCCATTCCCCTGATCTATTCGCTCATCGGCCTTAAGGTCGGAGCCGAGTTTTCTTCAATGTTGACGGACTTTTCGGAGACAAGAGAATTGTGATTGCGCAAATCGTTATGGCAACCGGCTTCATCCTGATCCTGATCGGTCTTTATGGGGCGTTGACCAACCGTAATCTGTTGCGCATGATCGTGGCGTTTACTCTTGCCGAAACCGGTGTGCATATGGTCCTCGTGGCTGTCGGATATATAGCCGGACGCACCGCACCGATCCTTGATCAGGCTGTACCGGCAGGCGAAGCCGCCGCACGAATTATTGACCCCTTGCCACAGGCCCTGGTACTGACCGCCATCGTCATCGGCGTTGGTATTACGGCACTGATGCTGGCCTATGCCTACAAGCTGTATGAAAAGAAACGATCCCTAGACATTGGCCGTTTCGCGGAACTCAAGTGGTGAGCGCCGTATTCATCATAGCGGTCCCTCTGGCTGCCGCCTTCCTGCTCGGTCTGCTCAAGGAGCAATGGCGCTATGCCGGCTATGCCCTGCTGCTCGTCGCGCTCGGCTGCATGTGCTGGGTGGCGTTCGATGGGTTGCTGATGTTCGCCTACCATGGCGCGGCTCCGATGGAGATCATGACCGCCGGCACCCCTTCGCCCTTCGCCATCAAACTGCACATGGCCCTGCCCGAGGCCGCGCTGGTGCTAATCGTCTGCGCAACGGGCCTGCTCTCAGCGCTGGCTTTACACGATACGTTGTTGCGCCTGGGCCGACGTTCCATCGCGGTATTGCTGGTGGCGACTATGGCCTACTGCGGCATCATCCTGACACGCGATCTCTTTAATCTGTTTGTTTTCTTCGAGTTGACGGCCATCGCCACGGCGGGTCTGATCCTGCTATCCAATGACGAGCGCGCTCTGGCGGCGGGCTTCAAGTATCTGGTCGTCACCCAGGTGATCGGCATCCTGCTTTTGGTTGGGATTATCTTTGCTTATCATGCCACCGGCTCGCTCAATATCGACGATATGGCGGAGGCATCCCTCGGCCTGATGCCCAACGGTACCCTTATCTTCTTTCTGATGTTCATCGCCCTGGCCGCTGAGCTCAAACCGGTACCCGCCAACGGTTGGGCGCTGGACATCTACGAGTCGGCGCATCCGGCTTACTCGGCGCTGTTCAGCGCAGCCGGCGTGAGCGCGGCGCTCTATGCCGTGGACAAGCTGCTTGCGGTCGGTGGCGCGGATTGGCTGCCCGTGGCGACCGGTATCGGTATCGTCAGTTTCGTCATCGGCAACCTGTGGGCTCTGCCCCAGGCCAACGACCGCCGCCTGCTCGGTTACTCCTCAGTGGCGCAGACCGGCCTGATCCTGGTGGTGCTGGGGCAACGCGACGTACTGGGCGATCTCACCGGTTTCGTCGCTTTGGGCCTGCTCGTCTCCCATGCCGTCGCCAAGGCCGGTCTCTACTGGTTGTCCGGTCTGATCGCGGGGCGTGAACTGACCGCCTGGGCGGCGTTGCGCGGTCATCCGCTGATGCTGTTCGCGTTTGCGAGTCTCATCTGTCTGTTGCTCGGTCTGCCGCCGTTTCCCGGTTTCTATGCCAAGTGGGAGCTGGTCCATGTGCTAGCCGCTGAGGGCCGCTTGGCGTTGCTGGGGCTGATCCTGTTTGGCGCACTGATCGAGGCGACTTACCTATTTCGCTGGTTCGGCTACACCATCAAGCGTGACAAGCCCGCCGAGGCTGTCTCGTTTGAGCCGGGTGGCGTTTTGGCCATCGCTGTCGCGGTCATCATCGGTTGGGGGCTTGGCTATCTGTGGGGCGAGCTGTCGGAACGGGCCAATCTGCTGACTCTGCTGCCGCTGTTGTTCGCGCTTGTCTTTCTGCTGTTAGAAGGATTGCCCGCCTGGATAAAGAATGCTCTCGCCATCGCTGGCATGGCCGGCTACTTTGCGCTCACCTGGAGCGAATTCGACCCCTTGCGTCTGATCTTCGCCGTTATCTTCCTGGCAGGGGGCGCGGTGACGCTGCTGGCCAGCTTCGACGCCCACGGCCGTCGCATCGGCTTCTATCCGTCGGCGATGCTGATGTACGCCGGTATGACCCTGCTGATCCAGGCCACCGACACCTTCGCCTTTTTCGCCGCCTGGGAGGTGCTGACCATCGGCTCCTATTTTCTGATCCTGCGTGGCAAACATTCCGAGCCCCATGCGCTCTCTTATCTTGTGTTTTCACTCGGTGGCGCTTTCCTGATCCTGGCCGGTTTTGCCTTGGCGGCCCAGGGTGCGCATCAAATAGAACTTGAAGCGCTGAAAACGGTGCTGTCGCCACTGGCGCCCTGGGTCTTTGTGTTGCTGGCCATCGGTTTTATGACCAAGACCGCGGCCATCGGACTGCACATCTGGCTGCCTGGCGCCCATGCGGAGGCCGAGACCGACGTCTCTCCCATGGTCTCCGGTATCCTGCTCAAGGCGGGCCTGTTCGGCCTGTTCATCCTGTTGATGAACATGGGCAAGCAGCAGCTCTACGGTATCGAGTTGACACACCTCATGCTCTGGGTCGGTGCACTCACCGCGCTGCTCGGCAATCTGATGGCCATTTTCGAGGAGGACGCCAAGCGCCTGCTTGCCTACTCCTCCATCGGCCAGATGGGCTATGCGCTGTTTGGTCTGGCAATGATGAATCACCTGGGCTGGCTGATGGCGCTGATGTTCGTGATCAATCATTACATCTACAAGTCGATGCTTTTCCTTTCGGTGGGCGGTGTCGCCAAGCGCACCGGCACCCGCGCCATGTACCGGATGGGGGGGCTGATCTCGCTGATGCCGCTCTCCTTCATCGCCGTGCTGATCGGTATCATCGCCATGTCGGGGGTGCCGCCGCTG
This sequence comes from Candidatus Thiodiazotropha sp., assembly GCA_037384565.1. Lineage (GTDB taxonomy): Bacteria > Pseudomonadota > Gammaproteobacteria > Chromatiales > Chromatiaceae > Thiodiazotropha. The sequence continues at coordinate 14,393 of JARRNW010000001.1, read as the reverse complement.
TCGGGCTTTGGCGGCCGCTGGATCTTCTACAACGCGATCCTGGACTCCGACATGCGGTTGCCCATGATACTCATCTTTCTTTCGGGACCGGTCGCTTTCCTCTACCTCTTCCGCTTGATACACACCATTTTCCTCGGACAGTTGAAGGATGAGCACCGAAAGTTGAAGGAGGCGCCGTTCTGGGTCGTGCTGCCGCAAATGATCTATGTGCTGTTGCTGCTCGGTTTCGCCCTGGTTCCCGGGCTGGCGTTGCGCCGCGTCGATCACTATATGAATCAGTTCTTCCCCGAGGGAGGGCTGAGCTGGGAAGGCATTCACATCGGCAGCCAATATGGCTATTGGGAGCCGATTTCGATCATGCTGATCATCGGGGGTATCTTCACGACCCTGTTTCTGTGGCTGCTGTTTGTCAATCGTCGAGCTCAGAAGGTGAAGCAGTTCAATATCGTATTTGCCGCCGAAAGGCCTTACCGGCCCGAGACCACGCACTTTGCCTGGGACTTTTTCGCCCCCTATCGCAGGGCGCTGGGTTTCCTGGTGCAGCCCTTGGCCTCCCGTTTCTGGGATGTCGTCAGCGCTACTCTGCACAGCGGCGCCGACCTGGGGCGGCGCTTCTACACCGGTAACGGCCAGACCTATGCGGTGCAATTGTTGGCTTTTGTTCTTATCGTCTATGCGCTGAGCGTTGGGGGAGGGGGGGTGTGAATTTTGACTGGATGAAGATTCCCTATGCACTGCTGACGCTTTTCATCATTATTAATTTCGGCTATCTGCAGAATGCGCTGATACAGAAGATCGCCGCCCGGGTCGGTCGTCGCTACGGTGTCCCGGTGTGGCAGAACTATTTTGACGTCATCAAGAACTATGGCCTGAGGAGTTCAATCACCCACGGTGTCATGTACTACCTGGGGCCTGTGTTCCGCCTCACGGGTGGCGTCGGCCTGTTACTGTTCGTTCCCTCGATCTACGGCTCGGAGATGTTCTCGAACTTCTCCTTCGCCGGTGATCTGATCCTGGCCCTCTACTTCATCTTCTTCGGCACCCTGGGCATGGCGCTGGGCGCCGCCGAGAGTGGCCACCCCTATTCCGCTATCGGCATCACCCGGGGGCTGTCTCAGGTCACCGCCGCGGAGCTGCCCTTGGCCCTGGCGGTGTTCTCGGTGGCGCTCCAGTACCAGACACTCTCCATCACCGAAATCGTCGCCGCCCAGCAGGGCAGTGTGTTGAATTGGACGCTCTTCACCAATCCGTTGGCGGTGGCCGCGGCCATGCTCTCTTTTCTCGGCTCCATGATGCGCCCGCCCTTCGATGTGGTGCTCGCGCCCCAGGAGATCCCCATCGGCCCGCCTACGGAGTATCACTCGTCCTACCTGGCGTTGATGCAGACCAACCGGGCGATCTTTCCTATTGCCAAAATCGTCATCTACATGGCCCTGTTCTTTGGCGGGGCGGCCAGCTGGCCGGTGTTTTTCCTAAAGGTGTTTCTGATCTATCTGTGGTCGGCTTTCGTCGGCGTGGTGTTCCCGCGCTTCCGCGTGGAGCAGTCGATCCGCTGGTTCATGATCTGGGCAGTGCCGCTCGGCGTGTTATCGGTGGTTGTGGTGTGAGGGCATGATGAAAACGGAACTGAAAAAGCACACCGTCAAAGGTCCTGACGGCCTCGAGTTCGAAGTCGATCCCCTGCGCGACTACTATTGCGAAGCCGCGCCGACCGTGATGCCTCCGGCTTATCTCAAGATTGTGGAGAAGTTTTTAAATTGGGCGCGGGCGCAATCGCTCTGGGTTCTCGGATTTGGTACCGGCTGTGGTGCGATCGAGATGCGGCCGCTGATGACGCCCCGTTTCGATGCTTATCGTTACGGTGTGCAGTGGCGACCGACGCCACGCCAGGCCAATCTGTTCATTGTCTCCGGCTATCTGTCGGTGAAGACGCTCAAGCGCGTGATCCGTTCCTATGAGCAGATGCAGAACCCCAAGTATGTTATCGGCCTGGGCTCCTGCACGCTCAATGGGGGTATGTACTGGGACTCCTACAACACCATCAAACGTCTCGACGACTATTTACCGGTTGATCTCTATATCGCCGGTTGCATGCCGCGCCCCGAGGCGCTGCTGGCGGGTTTCGAAGATTTGAAGAAGCTTATTCGGGCCGGCAAGGCCGAAGGCGCCAATCAATACGCCGAACACTTCGATTGGTACAAGGCCAACCAGAAGCGGGTGATTCACGATTGGGATATGCCCGATTATAACTGGTGACACCATGAGTCTAAGTGACCTTTACAAGCGGTTGAAAAAGCAGTTTCCGATGGGTGGGCTGACCGAACAACGTCCCGACCTCGGCTTCGTTACCCTACCGGCCGAACATCTGCGATCTCTGTTGGCGCGGTTGCGTGATGCAGAGGGTTTTACCCATCTGGTGTTGCTGACTGCAGTGGACTGGCTGGAGGAGGAACAATTTCAGCTCACTTACCTGCTTTCCAACCGGGAACGGGGATGTGATCTCGGTGTACGGGTCATGCTCGAACGCCCGGCTGACGGACTGGCGAGCATGGAGAGTATCCACGACCTGTGGCCGACGGCGGAAACCTACCAACGGGAACTGCGGGAGATGTTCGGCATCGATTTTCCCGGCAGTCCGCGGGTCGACGAAGCATTCATCCTGGAAGGCTGGATCGATAAGCCGCCCTACCGGCGGGATTTCGATACCCTGAAGTTCGCTGAAGAGAACTTCAGACAGCGGCCCGGGCGTGAGACCCAGGACCCGGCTCAATATATGAAGCAGCAGCGCTATCCGGACGCCAACTAAGATGAAACCTGTTCCCGACTCTGACTTTTCTGTGGCCACTCCGTCCGTAAGCGCACCGGCTATTGATCTGAGGTCTGGCAAGTACCTGAAGCTCTGGCAGGGTCCGCAGCATCCGGGTATCACCGGCAACATGGCGCTCGAGCTTACCGTTTGCGGCGATGAGGTGGTGGAGGGCCGAACCCATGTCGGTTACCTGCATCGCGGCTTTGAAAAGTTGATGGAGCGGCGCAGCTTCATTCAGGTTTTTCCCATTGTCTGCCGTGTCTGTGTGCCAGAGCCGGATTTTAACGAATACTGCTATGCTGCGGCGATTGAGGAACTGGCCGGCCTCGAAGCTCCCGAGCGGGCGAACTGGATTCGCACCCTGATCCTGGAGATGGGCCGCCTCAACAGCTACTTGATGTACCTGGGCGGTCAAGCCGGAGCCTTCGGTCTGGGCGTCATCGGTCAATGGACGACCTATGTGCGCGACCTCATGCTGGATCGCTTCGAAGAGCTCACCGGTGCGCGCATCTATCACATGTTCATCTTGCCCGGTGGTGTGCGCGGTGCTCTGCCGGAGGGCTTTGCCGAACGCATGGAGGAGACCCTGTGCGAGATCGAGCGCACCCTGAAGGATGTGGAAGAGGTGATGTTTCACAATGCTGTGTTCGAAAAACGCGCCATGGGCTTGGGTATTATCGATGCGGAGCTGATGGAGCGATACGGCGTCACCGGTCCCAATGCCCGCGCTGGTGGTGTCGCAAAGGATGTCCGCAGCGACCACCCCTATCTGGTCTATCCTCAGCTCGATTTCAAGCCAGTAACCGGCACCGGTTCCGATGCCTATGCCCGCGCCGATGTCCGCCGCCGGGATGCGCTGATGTCGGTTGATCTGATTCGCCAGATTCTGGCCGGCATGCCCCAGGAAGGTCCGCTGATGGCCAAGCTGCCCAATGTGCTGCATTGGAAGATTCCACGGGGAGAAACCTACGTGCGGGGCGAATGTTCACGGGGTGAATACGGCTACTATGTGGTTACCGACGGTAGCGGATACCCGCGCCGGATCAATGTGCGCGGTCCTTCCTATACCCACGCCATGGCGCTGCTGGAACGCATGATCGTGAACGTGAACATCGCCGATGTCGCGGGTTTGATGGTTTCGCTGCACACCTATCCCCCGGAGATTGAGCGATGAGCGTGCGTAACATCCTCTCACCCTTCACCGCGTGGAAATATCTGTTCCGCGACCCGGTGAGCATCCGGGATCCACTCACTGAGCGGCCCGGCGCCGAACGCTATCGCGGTTTCCACTGCAACGACACCGAGAAGTGCATCGGCTGCGGTACCTGCGAGGCGATCTGCCAGAACGGTGCCATCGACATGGTGCCGGCAGCGGGACATAGAACCCAGCTGGGCGATTCAGGCCTGAGACCGCGTATCGACTACGGTCGCTGTTGCTGGTGTGCCCTCTGCGTCGATGTCTGTATGACTGGATCGCTTACCATGTCCAACGCGTACAAGTGGGTCGATTCCGACCCGGACGCTTTCCGTTTCATTCCCGGTGTCGACGCCAAACATTGGGACGGGGCCGAGTTGGGGTACCGTCGGCCCGAGGGGCATCACCTGACCGGGAAGATTCGGGAGCGGATGGGCGAGATGCAACCGCAAGCGCGCATCGGTTCCTTCGACGAGATCGTAAACGGTTACGATATCGCCCAGGCGAAATTAGAGGCCGACCGCTGTGTCTCCTGCGGCCTGTGCATCGCCACCTGTCCCACACACATGGCCATACCCGAGTATATCGCCGCCATCCGCGACGGAGACTACCAACGTGGCGTTGCGCTGCTCTACGAAACCAACCCCTTCTCCGCGATCTGTGGTCGTGTCTGCACCCACAGGTGCGAGACGACCTGCGCCGCCCGTCACGAAGGCGATCCGATCGCCATCCGCTGGCTCAAACGCCACATCATGGATCAGGTGTCGGCGGAACAGATTCGCAACGCCATCGGTGAACCTGCGCCCGCCACCGGCAAGCGGATTGCCATCATCGGAGCGGGACCCGCCGGTCTCACTGCGGCCTTCGATCTGGCCAAATCAGGCCATGCGGTCACAGTCTTCGAGGCGCTGGACAAACCGGGCGGTATGACACGCTGGGGCATACCCGAGTATCGTCTGCCCTACGATATTATCGACCAAGAGGTGGATATTATCCGCTCGCTGGGGGTGGAGATCCGCTGCAACACCCGTGTCGGCAGCGATATCTCTCTCGACGAACTGCGCTCGGGCAACGACGCGGTACTGATCGCACTGGGCTTGCAGTTGGGTCGTGGTACACGCATACCGGGCGCCGATCATCCTGATGTCAGAAAGGCGGTTGATCTGTTGCGCCAAGCCACTGCCGGCGAAAACTTCGGCACCCCGCGCAGCGCTGTGGTGATCGGTGGTGGCAATGTTGCCATGGATATCGCCCGGACCCTGGCGCGGCTGCAGAAACAAGCCTTCGGAGAGGTGAAGGTCACGGTAACGGCACTGGAGGATATCGACCATTTTCTTGCCGATCCTGAGGAGATCAAAGAAGCGGACGAAGAGGGTATCGCTATCTTCGATGCCCGAGGTCCGCAGCAGGTGAACATTGAGGGCGACAAGGTCATCGGTCTTACTACCTGGCGCGTGAAGTCGATCTTCGACGCACAGGGCCGCTTTGCCCCAAGCTACGACGATACCGACGAGCAGTTCCACCCAGGCGACATGGTGATCGAAGCCATAGGCCAGATGAGTGATACGGCGTTGTTGGGCGAAGTTCTGACCAAGAAGCTGCTTTGGGAACGGGGTCGTCTGCAGGTGGACGCTGCTGGACGCAGCAGTGAAGATTGGCTTTGGGCGGCAGGTGACATGGTACGTGGTCCGGATGTTGTTTCAGCCGTGGCGGACGGACACCGTGTCGCGGCAGGTATTCATGCCGCATTGATGCCATTCAAAAAATGAAAATTCGCGAATTATTTTCTGGCCTTCAGTTGTTACGCATCTTTCCTTCAATCTGTTCGAGCGAAACCATTTTGGTCTCCCAGTGCTGGGCGGTATCGCGATAGACACGTGGGCTTAGGTGAAAGACTGACTGATTTCCTATGAAGTTACGACTGCTAGCTCGGGCGCCTGTGTAAACCCTATCATTGCATAACAATGTAATGGGAAGAGAAGGAGTCGCCTGGATGAAGGGAATGAAACAAGTCTCAGAGTTGCAGTTCCAATAGCTGAATATCTAGGAGTAATCAGTAAAACGAGACCGATTTCACATCAGGGTGGGCAGATATACGTCGATACTTTGTGGGCGAGCATGTTTCTTTCACGAATGTTCAGGGACGATGCGTTAGCACTAGAGTTCCCTGATGAAAAAGATCTTCGGATACCATAATCGCCCATTTATCAAACAGTTAATCTGGAAAAGACGCCTCAACCAAAAATATTTGTCCCATGCTGGTTATATGGGAAATGGCGGGGACCTCCATTTGATACTGGGGATTAATGGCGCCGGGGTTAATCATCTAACCCAGCTTTTATCACAAGCTCTGCCCACCAGTCACTATGTCCATTATCCGTTGGTAAAGTTTGAGCCAAAACTCATCTTGTCCAATCAAGGTGACAGATTGGCTCTGCCTTATCACAAGGAATTGGCAGCTGATCATCCACTAAATCGGGTCTATCGTATATATGCCGAGAGGCATCTGTTAGAAACAGGGCAAAACGCAATGCAATGGGAGAGCGAAACCTCCCAGGACAATTTTCTCATTATGAAAGAGGTGCATGGCTTACTTGCCACAGAAGCCCTGTTAAGGGAATTGAAATGCCATGTTCTATTCTACCTTAGCGATCCTGTCATTCTTGCCGATCAGATCTTTTCTCGTGAAGGACCGGATACGTGTTATCTCGACTTGGAGAGTGAGGCGGTAATGGACTTCCGATTTCTGAAACGTTTTTTCTCCCACGATCTTCGAGCAGTACTACATGCCTACAAATTAATAATGCGTCTATCTTCAGGCCGCCAACGGCGCATGCAGATGAAAATTTTCACCATCGCATTGATTCAGCATATGTTTCGTATGCTGGCCGTGCGCTACCCTGAGCTGGCAACGGTCGTCGACTTTGCGCGAATTGAGAATGATCCGAAGCGCCTGGAGTTTCCTTTGGTAAATTGGTTGGGTCCGAACAGTTTGGAGGCATCAAAAGGCGTACTCAATGCAGCAACCTTCACGCCTGATGGACAGAAATTAGGGCGCTGGATACGATCCTGGCCGGAATCAATCGCCGCGTTTGAAACACTGTCCGGTGAAGATGTAACGATGGCGTATCAACTCATTATTGATCACGAATTTATGCGCAATGAAGGTGTTGGAAAAATCTATGCTCAAAGTTCTGTCGGATAAATTCAGTCGGCGCCACTTGAAATCAATTTGACATTGCCTGCAGGCAGGCACGTTTCGGCTGAACATGGCATATTTAGGTGCCGGGTTAATAGCTGTTGCTGACGATCCGGATTTCTATGTAATCCATTATCATGTGAAGTATTTCGGCATATACAAATGTGAGCGTTGTATAAAAGTCAGTTGTAAATTTATTATCAAACTATAATCGTAATATTGTTCAATTTCTTTCCTATCTGACCGCCTGTTCATCTGCTACGCTCCTTGTCATCATTTTAAGAAATGTTTATTGATCCTTTGGCTTAAGTCCAGCAGTGTATTATCGAACACTGATGGTTTTTTGTCTTTTGCGTTTATAAAACTAATATTATTTGCCTGTCATACTATGGTGGATAGCAGACGGAAAACTCATGACAAAAAGTATTCTTACGATCGTTTCTAACTTCGGATACTGGGGAATCGAGTTAGCAGGTCCGAGAAAAAAGCTGGTCGATGCCGGTTACTCACTTACCTATGCAACGCCTAATGGAGCGCGCCCGATCGCCTTGCCCCCCAGTTATGATACAGACTACATGGATCCTCCTTTGGGCTGTCATGTCACCACGGAATCCGACGCCGAAATGGTGAAGGCGATTATGGATAGTCCTGAACTGGACAATCCACTCAATCTTTCTGAATGGGTTCCCGAGCGGCCCTATTTCAGCCAGGATGCTTTTCTTCGTGCTTGGGAGAGCTACTTTCAAACACTCCTGGAGCGTTATCAAACCCTGCAGGAATACGCTGGGCTCCTGTTGGTTGGGGGTAGTGGACCTTTGGTCGATATGGTCAACAACCAGCGTGTGCATGATCTGATTCTAGGATTTCTCAAACTCGATAAACCGATTGCCGCGATCTGCTATGGCGTCGCTTGTCTGCCTATGGCTAGGGATTTCAACGAACGTCGCAGTATCATCCAAGGCAAGCATGTAACCGGACACTGCATCGAATACGATTATCATGACGGTACGGGGTTTGTCGGGACTGACTTCAGTATTGGTCCTCCCCCTTACTGTCTTGAATATCTGTTGCGCGATGCGGTGGCGCCCAATGGACAGTATCACGGCAATTTCGGTAAACCGACTTCGGTCATCGTTGACTATCCGTTTATAACGGCTCGTTCACTTCAGTGTTCTCACGAGTTCGGCGAGCAGTTTGTCAACATGTTGGACCAGGGACTGCGCCGTTACGGCTGGTAAGACCTTCGATTCCCATTTTCGCGACCACATCACTTTTCCGTTAACCGAGAGTTTGCATGGAAACGACTGGGCGTTACGCCATCCTTCGCCAGTTTATTGCCGACGGCATGATCCATATGTTCGGTAATCCGGGAACCGTTGAACAGGGTTTTTTGGATGCGCTAGGTGGTTTTCCAGAGCTCCAATATATCCTGACCCTGCAAGAGAGTGTTGCTGTGCTCTGTGCGGATGGCTATGCCCGCGCGACACAAAAGCCGACTTTGGTTCAATTGCACAGCTCTCCCGGTATCGGTAATGCTGTAGGTGCGCTTTACCAGGCTAAGCGAGGACACTCTCCCTTGGTGGTGATCGCCGGTGATGCCGGGTTGCGCTACATGAATATGGACGCACAGATGGCCGCCGATCTGGTGGCCATCATGGAACCGGTAACCAAATACGCCACTCTGGTACTCGACCCGCGCAACCTGTTGCGCACCCTGCGCCGGGCGATCAAAATCGCCGCAACCCCACCCATGGGGCCGGTCTATGTTTGTGTTCCTGCGGACGTGTTGGATGCGGTCAACGAAGAACCCGTCTTTCCCAGTTGCATACCGAAAACCCGGGTAAGGCCGGATGAGGCCCTGATCGAACAGGCTGCGGTAATGCTTGCCAAGGCGGAACGTCCGGTCATCTTCATGGGGGATGGTGTGGCCTGGTCCGGTGCCGGTGAGGTTTTACAGGTACTAGCCGAGTTGTGGGGCGCAGAGATCTGGGGGGCAGACAGCGGTGACCTCAATGTGGACACCACTCACCCCTGCTATCAAGGTTTAACCGGTCATATGTTCGGCACTCAGAGCTTGCCTCTGACCCGTAAAGGAGATGCGGTTCTGATCGTCGGCACCTACATGCTGCCCGAGGTCTTTCCCGAATTGGGGGAGATCTTCGATCCCCAGGCGAAGGTGGTGCATTTCGATCTCAACGCCTATGAGATCGCCAAGAATCACAGAGTGGATCTGGGCGTGGTTTGTGATCCCAGGTGCGGGCTCGAGGCTCTGACCGAGGGACTGCGTGTGCATATGGATATGGAGACCAGAAATCGTGCCACCCTGCGTCTGCAAGTCATGCAGGCGGCGAAGGCGAAAACCGCCGAAGAGCTGCGCAACCAGGACAGGAATCAAGCTGCCCGCGAAGAGGCTACCATGGAAGCCTTTGCCGCCGAATTGGCCCAACGTCTTCCCGAGGATGCAATTGTCTTCGACGAGGCTCTGACCAACTCTCCAGCCTTGACCCGCGCCATTCCTCCCAAGATGAGCGGCGCTTATTTCTGCACCCGAGGTGGCTCCCTGGGGGTGGGCATTCCAGGAGCGATTGGGGCCAAGCTGGCCTATCCGGACCGTACCGTGGTGGGGTTCAGCGGTGACGGGGGTAGCATGTATACCATCCAGGCCCTGTATACCGCCGCAAAGTATCGACTCGATATCCTTTTTGTCATCTGTCACAACGATCGTTACCGGCTGTTGGATCTCAACATTCAACACTATTGGCAGGAACAGGCAATCCCCGCCCACAAATTCCCAACGCCGTTTGATCTGTCGGATCCCTGTCTGGGCTTCGTCGAATTGGCGGTGGGGATGGGTATACGCGGGGTACGGGTGGCGCATGCTACGGAAATCCCGAGCGCCCTGGATCAAGCCATGACAGTCCGGGGCCCCTTTTTGATTGATCTGCTGCTGCCTGAAACCAGCAGAGATCATCAAGCGGGATGCAAATGCGGCCAATAGGGACAGATTTCTACCGGGAGACAACACGCCATGATCCATCAATTGATCTTTGCTCATCCAAAGCCCGGTATGGACGAAAGGACTTTCCAGAACTACTGGATGACTATCCATGCGGTCAAGTATGCGAGCAAGATTCCCCAGATCCGGCGCTACCTGGTGGATACCCGGGTTCCCTGCGGACCGGAACCTGACGATCCGTTGTTCAGCGGGGTCGCGGAGATCTGGCTCAAGAATGAGCAGGAGCAGTTGGCCTCGCTGCAATCCAAGGAATTCCTTGACGGGGCGCGCCGCGACGAACCCAACTGGGCCGCTTTCTGGCGCACAGTTGGGTTGGACACCAACACCCATGTGATTCAGCAAGGTCCGGCGCCGAATCGTGACGAGCGCTTGGTAAAACTCATCGTTCTAGTAAAACGCAAACCCGGCATGCCTTTGGGTGAATTTCGCCGCTATGCGCTGGAACAACATGCAAACAAGGTTTGCGAACTGCCCGGTTTACACCGTTACTACCAGTGCCATGTACGGGATGCTTTTTATAGCGTGGGTGAAGCTCTCCTGGATGCTGCCTTTATGCTTTGGTTCGATGATACCGAGGCTATTGAAAAGATGTGGGAATCGCCGCAATACCAGAATGTTGTAGCACCCGACCTGGATGAGTTCACCGATCCGAGATATCGCCACTCCATGGCTGTGACCGAACATTGGATCATTGGCCCGGAATATCGCTGACGGCACGGGGGAGAACTGCGCATGAGCGACCTACCACTGCAAGGAAAGAAGATCGCGGTTTTAATCGAAGCCGACTACTACGAAAACGAGATCCATTACTACCAGCACCGCTTCCCGGAAGAGGGCATGGAACTGCATTTCCTCACCCGTCTCTGGGGGCAGCCCATGCTCACCTTCACCGGGCATGAGTACAAAGCACCGCTGGAGGTCGAGGGTAGTTTTGAAGGGCTCAGCGATGAGACGCTTCGCAGCTATGCCGCGATTATCGTCCCTTCCGGCATGGTGGCGGACCGGCTGCGTTACACAGAGGATGTGGAGCGGATTCCCCCGGCGACTGAATTTCTCGCCCGGGCATTCGCCGAACCCGGAATCCTCAAGGGCATCATTTGTCACGGCTTATGGTTGACCGCTCCGCGAACGGATCTTGTGCGGGGGCGTAAGCTGACCTGCCACAACAATCTGATCGGCGATGCCAAAGCCTATGGTGCGCTGTATCAGAACGAGGATGTGGTGATCGATGGGGATCTGATAACCGCCCGCACCGGGGCTCACTGTCATCTGCTGGCCCGAACCCTGATCGACCGGCTTAAGCAAGCGGACTAGGCAGGACCGTGCAGTTCCAAGCAAAACGAAAGATACGAACCGGCCGAATATACGCCGCCAATCCAATAAGGGAAACGCCATGGACAAGATGCACTTTACCTTCTCTGACCTGATCATGGGCTATGTCAGTGAATTCGAGTGGGAGACGCGGGATGACTTCACCCTGACGACGGTGGACGGCCGCAGTTTCGAAGTAAAAATCGGCGACAACTGCTTTGCTGAAATCATCCGCAATTTGGGAGAGGCCTTCATTGACGCGACCGGTGAGTTGCGCAATATGTTAGCGAAAGGGCGTTTCTGTTTTGTCTACGGGGTGTTCTATCCGGAGCAGGGTAGTACCCGTTTTGAAGCCAAGCACCTGGTCTTCGCCGGGCGCACCGAACAGCAATTCGTCTTTGAACGCCAGGACTGGTGGATTCGCCAGATTCGGCAGCTGGGGGATTTCTATCTACACGCCGAATTCGAAGACGGCCGGATCGATTATCGCAACTATCGCACCCAGCTTACTGCCGGGGGTCATACCACCGGTGATTACCGACAGGAGACCGACACCATCTCTCGCCTGGTCTACGGCTTTGCCTCCGCCTATCTGTTGAGCGGCGACGATCGTTACCTCGAAGCGGCGCAACAGGGCACGGATTATCTGCGCGAGCATTTTTCTTGCCACGACGCCAGCGATAAGACCTGTTATTGGTACCACGCCATCGATGTGGTGGGCGACCATGAACGCAAGATCCTTGCATCGGAATTCGGAGACGACTACGACGCAATACCTGCCTACGAACAGATCTATGCCCTGGCCGGCCCGACCCAAACCTTCCGCATCACGGGCGACCCGCGCATCGCCAGCGATATCCAGATGACCATCAATATGTTTCAAAACTATTTTCTCGATCGAAACCAGGGTGGCTACTGGTCTCATATCGATCCCATCGGCTTCGACGGCACCGCTGAATCCCTGGGACATAACCGTGCGCGCAAGAACTGGAACTCGGTGGGCGATCATGCCCCGGCCTATCTGATCAATGCGGTACTGGCCACCGACAACGCCGAATGGAAGTCGATGCTGGAGTATTGCGCCGACACCATCACGGCGCACTTTCCCGACTACGACAACAGCCCCTTCGTCAATGAGAAGTTCCATGCGGACTGGAGTCACGACCAGACCTGGGGCTGGCAGCAGAATCGGGCCGTGGTGGGACACAACCTTAAGATCGCCTGGAATCTCACCCGCATTCGTTCCCTGGTGGATAAACCCGAATACCGGGAGTTCGCCGCGAAGATCGCCGAACTGATGCCGCAGCACGGTATGGATATCCAGCGTGGTGGCTGGTATGACGTGGTTTCCCGAACACGGGCCGAGGGAGAGGAGTGGCACCGTTTCGCCTGGCACGATCGCAAGGCGTGGTGGCAACAGGAACAGGGGATTCTGGCCTACCTGATCCTGTTCGGGGTGGAGAAACAACCGGATTACCTGCGCCTGGCCCGGGAGTCTTCCGCTTACTACAACACCTGGTTCCTGGATCATGACGCAGGGGGCGTCTACTTCAACGTGCTGGCCAACGGCATGCCCTACATGATGGGTACCGAGCGCCAGAAAGGCAGTCACTCCATGGCCGGTTACCACAGTTTCGAACTCTGCTTTCTGGGGGCGGTTTACACCAATCTGCTGATCACCAAGGAACCCCTGGATCTGCACTTCAAACCTGGCCCGGGCGCGGACCGGACCTTGAGAGTGGCCCCGGATCTGCTGCCGCAAGGCAGTATCCGCCTGGAAGCGGTATGGATCGATGGCAAGCCATATGAGGATTTCGACCCGCAAGGTTTGACCGTTTCACTGCCCGATAGCGACCAATCGATCAAGGTCGTGGCCCGGGTGATACCCACCGAAGGTCTGGAACACTTCGCCATCGATCTGCAGGATCAATGCCTGGTCCTTAGCGGCGATCTTGATCCGAGGGCCGTGGCCTATTTCCGCAGCCGGCTTGCCGATGCGATTGGCAGCAACCCCAACGCGCTGGTTCTCGACCTGTCCGGGTTGCAGAGCATGTGCAAACCTGCGATCCGGGCTTTGGTTTTCGAACGCGGCAAGATGAGTGCGGACGGACAGTTGACCGTACGGGGCGCCAATGAGGACATCAAGGCCCTGTTCAACGCCGATGAACTGACTGAAGAGATCGTTCTCGACTAGGAGCGTGAGCATGGCCGAATTCGATACCCTTCCCGGACGCCCGCATCCCCTCGGCGCAACCCCCGACGAAAACGGCGTCAACTTCTCTGTGTACTCCCAATACGCCGAGTCGGTGACTCTATTGCTGTTCGAACATGCCGGTGACACCGAACCCGCGCAAAGCATTGTGCTGACTCCTCGGGAAAACCGAACCTTTTTCTTCTGGCACGTTTTTGTATCGGGACTCCCCGCGGGATGGCACTACGCCTATCGCGCTGACGGCCCCCATGACCTGGAGCAGGGTGGGCACCGGTTCAATCCGAACAAGGTCCTGCTCGACCCCTACGCCCGGGGTCTGAGCAACCGTCTCTGGAACCGCATCGATGCCTGCGACGAGCGTGACAATCTAGCCAGCGCCATGCGCTGCGAGATCATCGACACCCGGGATTACGATTGGGAGGGAGACCGTCCTCTAGGCCAGCCGATGAAAGATGCCGTAATCTACGAAACCCATGTGCGCGGTTTCACCCGGTCACCCTCGGCAGGAACAACTCACCCCGGCACTTTCAGAGCCCTGATAGAGAAGATCCCCTATCTGAAGGAGTTGGGCGTTACAGCAGTGGAACTATTGCCTGTTTTCGATTTTGACTAAACCGAGATTCTCCACCAACGCGCCGACGGCACGTCATT